>QIGD01000072.1 GCA_003229935.1 Methanobacteriota archaeon
AGTGTATGCATCTTTTACAGTCATGACTATAATTCATCTGGCGTGAGACTATCACTGATCAAGTCACCAGTATCTGGGTTTATAGAACCTATTTTAAGAGTGCTTAAGCCTTCGTCCAGTGGGTTAGATGGGTCAAATCCTAATATTAACACATCCTTGCCGGACTCCTCGTTAAGATAAAATATGTGGGTATCTTCCGTTCCCTTAAGATAAGCAAAACATGCAAGAAGCATAACAGTGGACTTGTATCCACCTGTTAGATTCAGATAATATTTCACACCAACGTCTTCATTTTGCCATGGCATCCTTTTTATTAGTTCCGGCCATAACTTCTCTATGGATTTTACAAATTTCTTAGTATCCTTAGGATCAAGTTCCTCTACTTTCCACAAAGAATCAGCCATATCCACTCCTCCAAGCAACTCGTGGCTCTTTAAAACCTGATAAAGAACCTTTGCACAAAAGATTGCATTATCATTATCTGCATACAGGAGCAACAACTTATCATTGACGCCAAGTGGTTTTTTTATATTGTTCTTACAAAACGTCTGAATTACCCTGAGTGACGCGAGCTCTGCAGGAAGATCTCGCAAACGGTCCAAATTGTTCCATGAAACTTCGTCAAATCTTTCAGCAAAAGTTTCACCTTCAGGGTCATCTATCTGTGCTTTCAGGGTCATCTATCTGTGCTTCCATAATGGCTCCCTCACATTTACTCTGCTTTTTCCTTAGTGCTTCCCTGTCTTCGAGACTAATCGTTGATAGTGGCGGGGCGTTAAGTCCTTTCCAGCAGCTTGAAGCATATAAGCTTGTTCCACACGTTGTAACTATTATTCTTGACACTATATCCTCCTATTCAAAGTATCCATAACTTGAGCCGGTTTTAGCGCCAACACCAAAGGTTTTAAGGGCCTCGACAACCAATCCTATAGCTTCATCTACAAGAATATCACTCTGTCCGTTACAGGTTGAAGAAGGCGCCAAAGCAAATTCAAAACGGGTATCTGCTCTAACTGTCAGGAATGGAATCGGGATTGGGCTTTGATTGTCAGCAGGGAATTCATTTCCTTGATAATAGTTTTGATAATGGGGGGTAAATATGTCTACTTCAAAAGAGTTTGATGTTGTTACAGGCCAAGCATCAAAAAAAATGATGCCACCCTTAATATCTTCTCTATCCCCAGATTCACTTCCAAATATCTTTGCAATTTTACCGGCACTGATAATCTCTGAGTCTTTGCAAAAATGCCTTGTCGCTCCTTTTATAGCAGAGCCAGGAATCACGGGAAACCCATAGTATGGATGCATCGCTATCGAGTTGTCTATAACAGATTCGTTCCCGTGGTTTACGATAAGACGTGTCTTAGTGGTCAGTTCAAACCTCTTCAGCCCAGGCATAGAATTTTTTCTTCGCCTTAATTTCTTGAATTGGGAATTGCTTAAATGTGCCGGTTTTATATTTTTAAGATTTTCTTTTTTCTTAAGCCTGTCATCTGGTCTTATGTCATCGTTAAAATTAATTGATTCCCATGAAATAAACTTATTCAGTGCTAACGAAGCATTAACCATGTTAAGTTCATTATTTACATTGCGTATAACTCTATATATTAAATCGGAATTTTGTTGAACCCAAGTGTCTCCTGGTATAACCATACTATGCTTCCTCCTCATTCAAGGGTTCTTCAGGAATACAATTATCCCCCTCCTTTTTCAATACACCCTCGGCAAACCGTTTAAGCCATGTGATAAGGGCCATAGCTTCCATGGTTTTCTCAATTATTGCATCGTCATCTACATTCAATAGTTGTTCAAATAGTAACTTTGCTTCTCCCTTGCGGTTATGGCCCTTTATCCAGCATAGTATATGGTCTGCAAGTTCTTCGTAATGATTTTTTTTGCTAAGATAAAAAGCCAGGGTTTGCATGAGGCCTGCTTTTTGAATCAATGCGCCAGAGGAAAGGACTGCTGATCTGTATTTTCCTTCAATGTCAGGATGATTCTTCTTAATACCCTGGATGCAATCATATGCATATGCTGCACGCTCATGTTCTAAGTTTCTTTCCTGCATATGCTCCTCCTTTAAATAAACTTCAATTGAACCACACCTTTACCCGTTGTCTCATCTCCACCAATCTGGATAACAGATGGTTTCCCTTGTTCAAATAATGCCTTCACCCATTCATCACCATTATCAAAGGTTAATTCTGTCCCTTTTTTGTTGACCTTGATTTCCTTAATGACATTAAGAAGTGCATCATCATCCTTTGGGTTATTAGCCTTTTCAAAGGAAATAAAAGTGTAGAGAACAGTCTCAGCGGGAAGAAATTCCGTATATCTCAAAGAGCCTGTTTCTGTTGTTCCGTTTTCGCCGATTCGGATATTAGGCATAATCTCAGTAGCATTAGTAATAAAGTGACGGAAGGAGTCTTCTGTGAGCAGGACAAGCTTCTTTTCAAACTCTGACTTTAAAAAAGAACTGGATGAGTCAAAAAGTTTCGGACTAATCTCTTTTGCAAATTCCTCTAATTTATCTGAGACTTCAATAGTTTTGGGAAATTCCTCAAGGATTAATCTATCATTGATCAATAAAGAATTCTTTCCTGAGGGACATATTCTTGCCTTATTCGGAGTATTATTGAAAGAAGAATCAATATTTCCGAGAAGCTCTGTTAATTTCGGAAACTGTGCTGTCAGCCCGGCTAATTCTATATTTCGATGCAATCTGTAAAGAATGAGAGGCGATGTAGCCCAGACAAAAATTCCCTTCAAAGACCTGACAGGGAAAGCTAACATCTGTCCGTCACTGAATGAAACCGCTCCTCCATGAGAATCGCCTTTACCAGGGGGAGGACCGAATAAAGCTTGGACCTTTGGATGGTTATCGGCACCGAAGGCATGTCTCAGAACCCCCTTAATGGATGTAGACTGAATAATAGGAAATAATGTAGTTCGTTCTCTCATAATAGGATTATCTACCAATCCGAGCCCTTCACCTGCACCGTTGTGCAAAGGGGTAATTGCACAGATAAACATCAAGCTGTGTTTTGCCATTATCTCACTCCTTTTAGTTTTTTACCACGCACCTATAAGTACTGTTCCGAATCCAGCACACTGGTAAAAGTCTGAAAGACTATCACCACAATGATATTTGCTGTAGAAATTTTCAAACCTTGTTTCATCCCATTTCTGAGCTTTAAAGAAATACACACTACCTGCAGGTACTGTTTTAGATAAATTTCTCGGTTTGCCCGTTGAACCCTTTCCGCTTTTCTGCCAGCCGCTTATAAATGCCGGTTTGTTAACACAAGCACCTACCATTATTGAATCTGTGAATTCAGCAGGCCAGTCTCTGTACCAACCCTTCTGAAATATAGTCGGTGTTAAAAAATACAACAAAAATCTTTTGTTTTGTTTGATCTTATCTAAGACGTCACTACTTTCTGCAACCAGCTTGTCCTTATCCGGCATTTCTTCTGTCACTATCCTGGCCATTCTTCCTTCACCGCCAATTGCTGTAATACCATCCGGAATATCAGACTTTGTAATGCCTTCTACTACGGCCATGAATTTAGCTTTTAAAATATCCTGGTGTTGAAGTTTATCTTTAAATCGCAGGTGCCTTGCTGAATATAACAAACTTTCTGCAACAGTATTGGAAGATGTATCTAATGTATGCCCATATCTGTCTTCTTTTGTAAGAAAATCATCTTCGTTTCTGGTAAATTCTTCAAGTACTTCATTATCTATCTCCATAGTTAAAAAATGATTTATCCCTTCCATGGAAATGTAGTGTGTCAGTGGTTCTGCGGTTTCAATCTTTGGAATTTCCAAAGACATTAAATCAGGGACAGTTATGTCCCATACAAAATCCTTCCTATCTTGCGGCTTTATGAAATGCGATTGGGTATTATTCCCTGAAATCCACAAATTAGCCGGGGGAGGGAAATACAGCTCTCCGTCATATTTGAAAAAGGGCCCTTTAATTTTCAATTTAGTATTAGTAAGGGTTGGATCGTATTCGCCAAGTTTATCATCTCCATTTTTTTTGAAGTTTAGTAGAGAAATTCCCTTAACGTTAAGATAATAGCTTCCTATAACTCCAAACAACGTCAGGGGCGATGGAAAGATTGTTTCCGCTACCGTATCAACACCAGCATCAAAAGGTCGATTGTCCCTGAAGAATACTGTATCTAATGGCTCTATCTCTATGTGAAGTGACACTTCAAGACTCCTTTATATTCTGTCTGGCAATAAATGATAGGATTCTCAGGATTGATTCTATATTTTCTCTTGCATTTGGATGCAATATCTTAAGCTGATGGAGATATCGAGGATCACTTAAAGATAATATAACCTCAAGAAGCGTACTTGTAAAATCTTGCAATCCATGTACAGGGGACCCTTTAGGGATATGACGGTAAAAAAGTCTCTCAAGTTCTGCTGCAAACATATCTTTTGAAGTGCCTGAAAGTTCAATTTTGTTGCCATTATATCTATAGAAAGCCGGAAGTTCGTTTAGGATATCATAAATAAACTGGACACCAAGTCCATCCTTATTCATTGATATCAACCTTGCCATCGGGTTTAAGAAATCTTCAATAAATGATATCTGAACATCATTGACAGGAAGACTCCACTTGCAGCCTCCCCGTATAAATGTATTGGATGAAAGTATTATAGTTATGGCAATAGCATTTCTTCCATAAACTTCCTTTGCCTGCTCCAGTCCCTTCCTGGCCTCATCAAGCGCTCTGCGAAGGGAGGCTTGGTGATGAACAATTACAACACTTGCACTGCACGTAACCTCTCTCCCCATTCCATCACTGAATGCTTTTCTCAGTTCCTCCACGGTTGAAAAACAGTTCTCGGTTGGACCAAACGCCAAAAGATCATCCCCGCCTGAATATACTGTATATCCATTCCAGTTATTAATAATGATTTCAGGCATAACCTTGTTACCAAGTTGAGCAATCTTTTTACTTATATCTCTTTGATTATTGATGCTAAAAGGGTCTTGTCCCTTCCCGGATTTTATATCACCGATTTTATCTCCATCTATAAGTAAAACAGCATAGTATTTTTCAGCAGACACCTTATATTCCTTACAAATTTCCTCCAGAGATCTTCTTGTTTTTTCCGATACAATCTTCAAAGCTTCTTTATCAGCCGCTGGAAACTCCTTTTTTAGTCTTTTCGCTGAAAGTCCTTCCCTATAAAGCAGATCACCTGAAATTTTATCAACTGAACTAAAAGTTTTTTTACCTATTGTTTCACAGAGTTTATTGATGTCAGCAAGGAAATCACAGACCTTCTGTTCTGCATATTTACCTTTCAGAACGCTTTTAAAATGTTTTGAAGAAATATCGCTGGTGGATTCAAAAGGGATTTTACTTAGCCCTTTCAGAATGTCATCTTCTTCTGCCAGTCTTTTAACAAGGCATATTGCACAAAGTTTCTCTCCTCTTTTAATTCGAAAGGAGATTTTATTATTCCCGCTCAATGTATCCCAGAACTCATTGGTATTACCAGATGGTCCCATTACCTCCCGGTGCCCACATTGAGGACATTTGAAGGCTGAACTTCCCTTCCATTGGTCGAATGTTCTGGTTAACTTTCTTTCTACCATTAATTCCTGGATAGCATTATAAACATCTTTGTATCCTCCATTCAGACTATCAGGTGCTATTGGTATCGCTACCCAGAAGATATGAAAATGGTCTTCAATCTGTTCTTTCCATAAATGGCTCCAACCACTGAATCTGGCATTTACTGTGGAATCAATTAGAGAATGTACTTTATTGGACAAACTATCCCAATAGTTATGGACAGATTTATGAACCTTATCCATTAAACCAGCGATAGATGTAGAGTTGTCATCAACTACTGCAATGTAGTGATTTGGAAGAGTTGAGAATTGGAGATTAGAAGGAGAGACGGTATGTCCTCTATTGACCTTATAAAAAGCGGATTCGATTATATGGGGAATAACAATCGCATCATCTCCAAAATCATCTAAAATGGGCCTCATCGCCTCAAAGGTAACTCTTGAAAGCAGGTAGCTCCCCACCCACAAATCCCTCGTCTTCCTCGCCTCGGCAATGAATTCCTGTACGGGGCCGATGGAAACATTGAGGAGGTATTTACTGCTCATACTGGTGTCCTATCATCATCAAGATATTGACGGCAGTTACAGTCACTGTAAATGTACTGTCGGGCACAACCATTTGTTCTTGGTGTTGACCATGTAATGACGGGATAGTATTCATCTTTCACTTTATGCAAACGAGTAAAAACGGGGGAAGCTTTTCTTTGTGGAATAGCAGTTCCCAAATCAGGGCAAGTGCTTGTTCCATGAATCTTATTAAGAACCCCCTCTGCCTTTTTGCCAAAATCGTTATCAGCAACTGTTATCTGTTTAAGGCTACTTAGTATAAAGAAGGATGGATTTGAAGGAGGAATGCTCCCTGAGTCATAAACAGAAGGATTAAAGTTTTGAATATTGTTATTTTGACACCACTCAAAGATTCTATCCCAGACAACTTTGAGACCTTTCTTTAGATGTTCTTTAAGTTCTGTATCCGTTTCAAATGACTGTTTAATGGGCAGTCCCAATTTTGCAAAACATTCTGGAATACTATTATTGTCAATATGAATTACGGGAGACCCGAATCCCCTCCGTGCCCTCTGCCCGATACCGCCGAGATTGGCCCATAACCATATAGTTGATAGTAAGATGTCAACACCACTCCTATCATCCTTCTTGTTTATGTTACTTCGAGGGATTATCCTGACTAAAAAACTACAACCCTCCTTGTACCCTTTGAAAGGAACTGTACGAGAACTAAACTCTATCTTCGTTGAACCTGGCATCATAGATAACGTTTCAATGAGTATCCTGAATGTTGCTCCAAACTTCTCATCAGAAGACCCGAATATCTTACTTTCAAGTTCTAACAATTTTTCTTTCGAAATATTTTGAACCATTCCCCCCACCAAGGCCCTGAACCAGAACCTCCAGCAACCTCTCAGTGCCTTGCCGGTAAGCCCAATTGTATCAGCCTCTCTGGGTTTTGCGCCATGAATCAAAAGAGGCGTGATAAACTTGACCTTGAATTCTATAAGATAAAACACTTCTACAAATCTGTGACAGCAACTCTCCATCTACCGCACCCTTGGGAATACACGGAATAGCTTCAAGC
>QIGD01000073.1 GCA_003229935.1 Methanobacteriota archaeon
ATCATTAGATTAAAATTTAATATTCATTATACAGTAACGCATTCATCCAACGACTAAAGTCGTTGGTTTTCTGCTATGTTTGTCATAAATATTAAAGTCGAGGGCCATATTCAGGAGAAAGAGCTTAATGAGATGCTGTCCAAATAGCTGAACTATGCAATCATATATGTTGATTTTGCAGTCTTTACAGTTATTTCCCTGAATTCTCCAATTTTGCCCTCTTTGACAACCACCAGATTATAGGAATCACTCCTTGCAAGTAATGTATTATTCTTCCCAGGCTTTGTTATGAGGACTTTCAGCCTTTTACCGATAAATCGCTTATTATTTTCATAACCTATTCTTTTCATCATTTCACTTAGCCTTCTTGAACGTTCCTTTTTTATATAATCATGAATATCCTCTAGGTCTGCTGCTTCAGTACCCTCTCTGGGAGAAAATCTTGTTATATTTATAATCTCTGGTTTAATCTCCTCAATCAGACTCAAAGTAGCCTCAAAGGATGCACTGTTCTCCACAGGATACCCCGCTATAATATCTGTGGATATACTGAATCTCCGGAAATTATCTCTGAAAGTTCTCACAATCTCCCTGAAATCTTCCACAGAATAGCCACGCCTCATGTGTTTCAGAACAGTATTGTCGCCACTCTGCACAGGCAGATGAAGAAATTTGTAAATCTTCCTGTTTTTATAAATCTCCACAAGCTCATCAAGAATTTTCAGTGCAAAAGTGGGGTTCATCATTCCAACCCTCACTCTGAAATCGCCATCAAGATTAACTACTTTATGCAGCAGTTGAGGAAGTCTATCCCTGCCACCATAACCATAGACTCCCGTGTCCTGAGCTGTGAGCTGTATCTCCCTGTAACCCTGAGCTATAGCTTCTGAAACCTCAGAAACTATGGTCTCCTGAGGAAAACTCCTTAGCCTTCCTCTGGCAAGCCTCGTGGCACAGTAGCTGCATCTTCCAAGACATCCCTCCGCAATTGGAATTATTGCTATAGAACTACCCTCATACCTTATCTTTGGATATTCGTTCCTAGTCTTTTCCCGGTTTTCAATAATTTCAGAAGAATCAAGTCTGTGATTAACAAGGGAAAGTTCATGGGGAGTGAGAATAGAATCGGCACCAGCTTCAATAACCTTTTCGGGAGCATATGCAGACAGACACCCTGCAACAAGCACCTTTTTGCCTTGAGCCCTGAACTCCATAATTTTCTTCAATATCTTCCTTTCAGTAAAGCCTAAAACAGCACAGGAGTTTATAACAACTGTATCGCTTTCCTCAATTGCACATATTCTGTGTCTCTGCGCAACTAGACCTTTAAGTATTTCTGTGTCGCCCTGATTCATGGTGCAACCATAGGTTAAAAAGGAGACCTTCATTCTGAATTTTAAAAAGCTCTAACGAGGGCAACTATAAAAGAAGTTCTGTTATGACTGTAGAGATTTTTCCTATTTCAAATTTCCCACTTGTAAGAAGAGGAGATAATATAATAAAGCTCATAGTTAATTCTCTTGAAAAATCAAAACTGGTTCTGAAGAATGGTGATATCGCGGTCATTACTGAGAAGATAGTTGCAAAAGCCGAAGGTAGGGTTTACACACTGAGCAATATAAAACCGGGTTCAAAAGCTTTAAAAATAGCAGAAATTACAGATAAGGAACCTAGGCTTGTAGAGCTTATTCTCAGAGAGACAGAGAATATTCTCTATCTTGGAGAAGGCTTTCTTCTTGTGAACACAAATCAGGGTTTTGTATGCGCCAATGCGGGAGTTGACATGAGCAACGTGGGAGAAAATAGAGCCAAACTACTGCCGGAGAATCCTGACAGAAGTGCGGAGCAGATAAGAAAAGCTCTTGAAGATATGTTTAAGATTAGAATGGGGGTGATTATAGCTGACTCTTTTGGAAGAAGTTTCAGAGCTGGCTCTGTTGGCGTTGCAATAGGCTGCTCAGGCGTTGAAGCCCTCCAAGATAGAAGAGGGGAAAGGGACCTATTCGGGGAAGAGCTGAAAGTTACAAGAGTGGCTATGGCTGACAATATTGCTTCAATGGCAAATGCTGTAATGGGGGAAGGTAGCGAAGGAATAGCTGCAGTTGTTATCAGAGGGCTCGATGTTCTGGGTGAAGGCTCTGCAGGAGACCTAAAAAGAGATATAGAGAAAGATGTTGCCTTTAAATGTCTGAAAGAAAGGTACAATTATAAAAATAGAGAGGTGTAGAAGATTGCCCTCAGGATATGCGATGCTATACTGAACCTAATCCAGCACTTTTACTCTCAGTTTTGTAAAATCTTCCTTTATCTCTACATTGAACCCCATATCCTTGAAAATCTCTTCAAGAAAAGTTCTTATAAACTTTCTCGCAGTCTCAGAACCGAAAATAAGAGTTAAATCTGTCTCATCAGTATGACTGAGTTTAAAGAAATTACATGCTTCAAGACGTTTTATTAATTCATAGGGTGTTTTTATCTTCTCCTTCAGCTGTTCCGCATGTGAACTTGCAACTCTAAGATGAGCTTCCCAGAACTCCTCCTGCCCGGTACCTTCACCAATGAGCCCGAGAAATAGCTGCCAGTGGTCAACATCAAGTATAACATGCTCTCCATGGCCAAGCATATCTATATATGTTTCAACCCTGCTCTTTTCAATATCCCTACCTTTCCTCTGCTCTGCAAAGTGCTTGAGGGCTCTTCTGAGAAGTTCACTCTGAGATAACTTTGTCTCAGCTTTAAGCTCTTCAAGGAGCTTACTTGTATCCTTATCAAGAGCTATGGTGATGCGGACTGGATTACGCATAGGTATTTTTATACAGGCTGCCTATTTAAAAATTTCTTCTCATTTTATATTATTTATGAGTTAAAGCTGAATCATGTGTAGAAAATTATAAGTAATATCAATTTCAAACTAAACTTATGAGAACCGGAGGTATCATTCTTCTTCTCATTGTTATTCTAATTTCAGCAGGTTGCCTGCAGACAAACAGCCAGAGCTCATCAGGTTATCCAAAATCAAACAACACAATTTCTGTTTCAGGTCAAGGCATAGTTACGGGAGTGCCTGACACAGCTGTGCTCAACCTTGGCGTTGAAACCAGGGGAAATACCTCACTGAAAACCTCGGAATCGAATTCTAAACTGAGCAGAAATCTTGTGGCGGTATTTAATGGTCTTGGAATTAATAGAACAGAAATTAAAACCTCCACTTTAATTATATCTCCAGTTTACTTATATACCAAAAATGAGCAGAAAATTGTTGGTTACAAAGCCATAACCAGCTTTACGATAACCCTTAAAAATATGAGTCTTGTAGGAATGGTTATAGATAAAGGGTTTGAAGCTGGTGCGAATAGATTACAAGGGGTATACTTCAGATTTAGTAAAAATAAATCAACAGAACTTAAGGCTGTTGCCCTTAAAGAGGCTGTGAAAGATGCAGCATCAAAGGCAGAAGTCATAGCTGGTGCCCTAAATGTCACACTTGGTAAGCCCATAAAAGTAACAGAAAGTTACTCATATCATCCTATTCCCATATACACCCCAATGACTGAAGCAATGAAAGGAGTAACTCCAGTAGAGCCTGGAGAAATGAAAGTTAAAGCGGGAGTAAATATAGAGTATTCCTTCACTCAGTCTTGAAGAAATCCTTCAAACTCTTCTGCTCCACACTCTCATCGTCAAAGAGAGAAGCTATACTCATTCTGAGAATCTCCACCCTCTGTTTCAGATAACTCTCCAGAGAATATCGCTGAATAAGGTCTTCTGTGATATGTAAATACTTCTCCACACCTCCTCTCGACACAGTAAGGACAAGCTTGCCTCCACAGCGCCTGCACTTGCCTGTCAGAGGTATTCTCCTGTATTTTGCATTGCACTTAACACACCTCACCCTCTGTGTCGAGAATGCTCTCAGATTGCCTGCAAGGTCAGGTAAAAAGTGTGTTTCAATCACCCTTCTTGCCACATCCTGTTCGTCCACTGCTCTAATTTTCTTTCCAAGAGCAAGTTGCTTCTCAAGTTTTTCAGTCATTTCTCCAAGGGTTTTGTAGGCAGATGTCAAAGGAGCAAGATTTATATCACTGGTATCATGGGTAAAACCAAGATTATAATAAGCTTCGTCAGTTCCCAAGCGAGAAGATACTGTTTCTATAATATTCTCAAATTCCTGCGGCTTTGCATACCTGAGTGTTGCCTCATAAAATTCAAGAGGATACTTAGAAACGATATCTATATTATGCGCTTCGTGGTCCACTTCACTTGGATCAAGATGAGTTGTAAGAACAAGAGGAGCATCCATTGTACTTCCTCTTGTTGAAGGCAAAAACTTCTTTGAAAAATTAAGAAGAGCATCCATTAAAAGAAAAACTCCATCCTCATCGCCGTCACAGTTATATACAAATATATTATTTACAGATACAATATGAGAAGGTTCTACATTCAGAGAAATCACATAAGAGGAATCTGATGGAATTGTTTTTCTCTCAACTATCTCATCAAACAAAATATTACTATTTTCCTTATCTACTTCATTAAGAGAAATAAGTAATTCTCCAACCTTCATATCCATTGCATGTTTCTCCCCAATCTTATTCTTGAAGAAAACAGGAAATCTGTGGTCAGGGGTTACTCTAATTTCTCTACCACTATGGGTTTTAAGATATATCAGATAATCTGGTGAGATATGAATAGAAACTTCCTTTACCTCACCTTTGATAATTCTTCTTTTAGATAAATTATAGGCAGAAACAAAGATGCTATCTTCAGGCATAAGTATTTTAGTTCCAAAACTGTCCCCTGATTTTTCACTGCAATAGCTCACTAGATGTCTGAGACTGATATATCCTTTTCCATGCACATAAATTTTTTCATCTGGATGAAAACAGTTTCTTCTCTTTGCTGCATGAAAATAGGGATGAGCATAAGTTGCATTAGCTTTTGAGAAACCAGCAATCCTTCCAAGAATGGCTGCTGAAGTATGTGGTGCAAGCCCCAGCACAAGATGCCCGACAAGGTCTTCTTTTTTTTCAGCCCTGTAGTATGGCTCAACTCCATAGAGCTTAACCAGCAGTTCGTCAATAAACTTTGTAACTTTAAGAAGATAATCTGCACCAGAAAGAGGAAGTATAATATCTTGAGGCTTGAGCTCAATAATCTGCTCCTCATCCACAATAGGTTCACCCTTATTGTCTCTGTCATAACCCAGCATTTTCAGTATCTCAAGACTTACCATTACCTCTCTGGGTCTGAAGTGTGTCAAAGGTATATCTGTAGAGTCAAATCTTATTGTACCATCCTTGAAAACATATACTCCGTGTTTGGCTCTGAGAAGCCCTTTCTCAATAGGCTCTGGGATCTTATAGAGAGATGTCATTCCAATTATACCTTTGACAACCTCTCTACCAGAGCTGCCCACTCTTGCTTTCGCTCTTTCATATAGAATTTTAATGTCAATGTCACGTTCAGAATACAGATTCAATCTGGAGCTACATTTCGGGCATGTGCTTTCACTTATATCCCCTGTGTATCCACAACTCTGGCATTTTCTTTTAAAAACTGTTGGTTCACCACAGCGCTGGCAGAGAGTTGTTATACCTACCTTTGAACAGCTCTCACAGTATCTATACACAACTTCAATCTTAATTTTACCCTTTCTGGTTGCCTTCTCTACCTCCCTTGTTTTTCCTCCATTTCTGCCTATGGGAAATAGAACATTTACAGCAGGAGACATCTTTCTTTCTTTTGCCTTTTCAGGTCTGCCCATCCTGAGACCTATATAACTAGGTGCCTTCTCCATTACCTTAATTCCAAAGGAATTTACAAGTTCCATGGTACTCTCTACCCTTGAATATGCCTCCTCAAAGTTTCCATTTACCAGACCAAAACAATAAAGAAGGGATTTAAATTCCTGTAGAACAATATAGCCATCTTCAATCCTGTGGGGCACACCAATAAACTCAAGAAGATGCTTTTCTTGCAAAGGAATATAGAGTTTTTCATCCCTGACTTCACCCTTTTTCAGCATGTCATAGAGCAATTTCATTTCTTCAAGGGTTAAATCATGGTAGAAGTATGTATAGCGTGGATGAATGGGGATTCCAAGCTCTTCTGAAATTCTGATGGCAATTTCTTCATCAGGAATATTTTCAATGTCCAGATATTCTGTATACTTACTCTTTTTCTCTCTCTCAAGCTCTTGAACCCACCACTCCTCGCAGTAACCAGCAGGAATTAGAATATGATTGTTTTCAAGGAAATCCCCATAATTCACTAGAATATCTCCCATAAAGAGTATTTCGTCCACATCTTCCCTTATTTTTAAAGCCTGAGAATAGCTCTCAATCCTCAAAACACTTCCATCCTTAAGCCTGACTATTGGCCCATCAATTGCATCACAGGGAGTAACAGCTGTACCCTTGCCAGGCCTCTCAGTCTTCAGCTGAGTGCCTATAGCTATAAAGTCATCAGTCAGAACCATAGTCGCAGGATGCATGCTCATGGCAGAGTTTCTGCTCCTGCCATAGCGAAGTCTGAAGCCTCCTTTTTCCGAGGGATGGGAGAGTACAGGTCTGCCTGCCACAAGCTCCTTGATATATTTGAAGCTGGGCTCTATTTTAACATCCTTCTCTTCACTGTCATCTGTAACTCTTGAGGCAGCAAACTCGCCAAGCCATTCCCAGCTTTCAAAGCCCAGCTTATTCACGTACTTCAAAATCTTGCCTACCTTCTGGAGCACACCCTCAGCAAGAACAAGCACAGCGCCTCCTCTCAGAGAATTGGTCTCAATCCTCTCAAGATTTCTATAACCACTCACCTCAACCTTTTCTGTTGGCTCTCCTGTTATCTCCACTGGTATATTTTTTACAGCTTTTCTTATATCCTGCGGTTCTGGATGATACTGCAACCTTGCAGCCTCGGTATTGTAAAGGTCAACCTCCTCAACAAACCTCTCTATCTCATCATCAGTGGGTTTATAAGAATTAAGACCTAGACCTACTCTTATGGCATCACCTACAAGCACAGCAAGAGCCTGAGCAGAGCCACCTGCTGACCTTATAGGTCCTGCAAAATATATGGCAAGGTAATTTGTACCATCACTATTTTTTTTAATCCTCACCTTTACTATACCCTCAAGTGGTGCAGCTACAATTCCTTCTGTTATCAAAGCAAGAGAAGTTCTAAGAGCCTGCTCAGCAGTTTTTTCATTATCGTCAAATTTCCCGAATTTTCCCTTAACAATCTCTCCAGCTATCTTTATTGCTGCCTCCTCATTACTCATCTCCTCAACGAGCTCTCTTATTCTAGGTGCAACCCCTTTCGGTCCAACCAGACCTTCAACACGCTCTGCCATATCCTTGGCAAAGGGTATCTCAGGTTCAAGTTCCGGGTCAAAACCTCTACTTCTGGCTTTCAGAGCTATACTATATGCTCTCTTCACCCCTTCTTCCAGTGACCGAAAATAACTTTCCATATCAGATGAACTCCATTTTCACAATTTTGAGAGTCTGCAGGTCAATAACAGGTATTTTTCCAGGTGTAGGCTGAAGATTCACCTTTTTCTGGAAGGAAGTTTGTGACTGAAAAGTGCCAGAGTTTATTACCAGAGTATTTCTGTAGGTGAGATAGTCAAAAGTATGAACATGACCCATGTGAAGAATTTCGGGTAACTCTTCAAGTATTAGGTAATCAGTATTCTCTGGAGCCAGAGGCACCCTTCCCCCATAAATTGGAGATAGATGCCTCTTCTTCAGAAGGCTGAGCATGGCTTTGGCTGGCTTTGTATAGCTCATGCCAGGTATGGCTGAGATTATATCATCAAGACTTCTCCCATGGTAGCTCACCACTCTAACGCCATGAAGCTCTGCTGTTAAAGGGTTACCTGTCATGTGAATTCTTGGGTCGTCATAGTATTCTTGGACAAAATCTTCACTTATAGCAGGTTGGGGTTCGGCCTGCCTTGTGGCATCGTGGTTGCCTGGCATTATAATAATTTCAATATAATCGGGAATCATACTGAGATATTCATAGAATTTAGAATACTGTTTATGAATATCCCTGATAACAAGTTCTTCCTTCTGCTCAGGGTAAATCCCAACTCCATCAACAATGTCTCCTCCAACCTCCAATAACAATATATTTAACCTTCGAAGCAAGCTCTCTCTGGGAACTGTTACCTTCTTCCATACGAAGCCATTTTATAAATCTGAGAAAAACATCATCAAGGAATTTAGTACTTCCTACATGCAAATCTGAAATAAGAACTGCAACAACAGGGTCAGGGCTCTTCCTAACCTCCCTGTTAATAGGAACATCTGGAAAGAAAATCTCATTAACAATAAAGAGGTCTTTGCCATATTTTCCTTTCAATCCTATTATCTCATCTGTTACTATCTCAGTGGAAATCTTTTTTAAATCTTCATTTTTATTCAGTATCAATGCATTGGATATTCCACTGGGGTCTTCAAGCTCAATTAAGATATGCCCCCTTTTTGTTTCCTTTTTACTATTCACTATACCGATAATGGAACTCTCAGATGGAAAGTGATTTTTCACAATCTCAATTAGATTTGAACCTGTAAGAGACTGCCTGTTTTTCAGAACTTTACCCAGAACTTCATATCTATGGTTAAAAAAATTAACAAAATTATTTATATTACCTGAAGTGAAACTTTTTGAAGTTATGTCCTTACTACGACTTATTTTTATATCAGCATCATATTCCTCAGCTATTGCTTTTTTTCTTCTTTTAATTATAATCACTGGTTTTTTTTCATTTCCATTTTTTATTTCATCAAGAAGTTCTTGGGTTATAACGGAAGTACCCTTCCGCTTTGTGATATCCAGAATCTTGTTCATATCTAGTTCTGAAGAGCAAAGCTGTCTAAGTTCTCCAAGTGCAGAAGGATGGATATTTATATCACAATCTAGAAACTTGCATAGAATTTCCGTTTTATTCATACTGTTATCCTGAGAAATATTAACATTATAGCAATAATCTCTGAGTGATTATATAATTCCTCAGACTACTGAGCCTTACATCTTCAAGAATACAATCTTTTATTCTTAAGATTGGTACTTCAAGCTTTATCTCTTTTGTTCTTCCATATCTTCCCTTACTTATTACTTTAGAGTTGAGAATACCAAGAAGATCAAGCTCTGAAATTAAATCTGATACTCTTCTCTGAGTAAGTGGATCTATTGAAACATACTTGCACAGACCCGCATATACATCATAAATTTTACCTGTGCTTATAAATTTCTCCTTCCTCTCCTCGAGGTAAATCACAGCATAGAGTAAAAGTTTTGAATGGGTTGGAAGTGTCTGGATAGCTTCAACTATATTGTCCGATTCAATCTTGTTGTTAGCTTTTCTGACATGCCTTTCTATAACTATACTTGCATTTTCCCTTTCAGCCACCTCTCCACTAACTCTCAAAAGGTCAAGGGCCTTTCTTGCGTCACCATGATCACGAGCAGCAAGAGCAGAGCATAGAGGTATAACATACTCATCGAAAGAACCTTCCAAAAAGGCGAGCTCAGCCCTTCTCTTGAGAATATCCTCAAGTTGTTTTGCATTATAAGGCTTGAAAATTATTTCATCCCTTCCAAGGGTACTTAAAACTCTATTATCTAGATAATCTGTAAATTTGAGGTCATTTGATATACCTATGACACTCAATTTCGAATTTTTTAGTTCAGAGTTTATTCTTGTCAGATAATATAAAACTGAATCTCCATGTTTGCCCACTATTCTATCTATTTCATCCAGAACAACTATTATAATATTATTTTCACTATCCGCTCCCTCCTTGAAAGAGTCATAAACTTTATCTGTAGGCCAGCCTGTAAAAGGAACATTCTTTCCAAACTCATTTGCAAGAGTACAGAGAATTCTATACTGGGTGTTTACAAGTTCACAATTTATATATACGGTTTTTATATTAAAATCAACTTTTGAGCTTGCTCTCTCAAGTTCACTGCACACAAACTTTGTCACTATTGTTTTCCCTGTTCCACTCTTGCCATATATAAGCACATTAGAGGGGGTCTCCTCTTTAAGCGAAGGAGCTATAAGAGAAGCCAAATATTTTATTTCTTCCTCTCTGTGAGGCAATTCATCTGGAGTGTAAGAATGTCTTAATACCTCCCTATCCTCAAATATAGGCTGCTTCTTTAGAAAAGGTTCAAATATTCCAGTAAAAGTGCTTTTGCTATCCATAACCAATATCTCCTCAACCAAATTAGCATTGGTAAAAGCAGGTATTCTTTCGTAGCCAGTATATATATTCCTTATGTCTACCCTAGCTTTATTTCTTGTGGAGCCTGCTTACTATACTACTACAGAGACCCCATTGTTTCTACTGGAAGCATTATTGTGAAATGTATTATTAATATATTAATTCAGAAG
>QIGD01000074.1 GCA_003229935.1 Methanobacteriota archaeon
TCCCTCAGTTGGTGACTTGTATATGCCTTTAGTTGCTGCACTATCCAATGAGGGGCTGCTGTTGGATTAGCCTTGACGAATAAATGCACATGGTCTGGCATCACCTTCATATAATCTATTTCTATATCCAATTCCTTTGCCTTCAATTTGAGAAGTTCTCTCAAATTCTTTGCTATACTACCTGTTAACATTTTCCTCCTGTATTTAGGGCACCATATCAGATGATACGCCACGTTGTTGGCACATGTGTTTGAATATTTCCATCTTTTGTTAACTACAAACTATAGGTGGGTGGCACTGATATCTAGGTGTTTTGGTGGCAATTAAGTATGGTTCGCTCTCCCCACCACTAAAGATAGTGGGCTTTCCCGCTCACGATATCGTAAATTATGTATATTGCATTATTACACTCTGGAAAATATTTTTGCTAAACTTCTTCATTCTGTTATGAAAAAAGTATTTCAATATAGTATTTCAAGTTTACCTTGGAAAGGGGTTGACAAAGAGGCTATGAATGTTGTGAAGTGCATCATTGCTAGATAACTTGCGTGGTTGTTTTTGTGCTATTGTTTAAATACGAATGAGGTAATGGACATGGGCGAATATATAAAGAAGGGGCTGGATAAGAAGAGATATGATAAGGCGGCAGCACGTTATGATATTTTTGAGTCTCCCATGGAATTAGTATTTTTTTCCAAATGGAGAAAGCGGCTTTTTGGTAGGATTAAGGGAGACTATATTCTCGATGTTGGTATAGGTACTGGGAAAAATATACCGCATTATGGGAAGGGAAGGTTTATTGGGGTAGATATCAGCATAAAGATGCTCGAAAAAGCAAAAAAGAGAGCAGAAAAACTGGGAAAGAAGGTGGAGCTTATTCAATGTGATGCCGAGGCATTGCCATTTAAAAGCAAAGTCTTCGATGCAGTGGTGTCCACATATGTGTTCTGCTCAGTAGAGAATCCTGTAAGGGGCCTCAGAGAACTTTACAGGATATTGAAACCAGGCGATAGAGTTTATTTTCTGGAACACATGAGGTGTGAAAGTGAAACTGGGGGGGTTATTCTTGATGCGCTTAATCCTCTGGTGAGGGTTTTTGGGCCTGAGATAAACAGACGAACAGTTAAAAACATAGAGGAAGGGGGATTTAGAGTGGTTAAAGAGAACTGGCTTTTGACTTCGGTTTTTCGTTTCATCATTGCAGAAAAATAAAAATTTTCTGGAGATTTTACAGTTTAAAAGAAAATTATTTGAGTCATGCAGTAAACTCCTACAGGGGCTGAATTAAGCTGGTTGATTTAATATGGAGAAAATAGATATTCACAGGAAGCCTAAGGGTTTATATAGATTTTTCAGCAGAATACCAGGTTATTTGTACAGAATAGGCTTTTCAAGTATTTTCGGGGCTAGTATGCTGATACTCTCAACAAAGGGAAGAAAGTCAGGGAAGACATTCAGAGTTCCTCTAGGATACGCTAGGAAAGTTGACTGTGTATATGTTGCTGCATTATACAAAAGTTCTGATTGGTACAGGAATGCAATTAAAAATCCGGAAGTTGAAATCCAGATAGGAAAGACACATATGAAAGCACATGCCTCAAAAGTGGATGACATGGAGGAAAAAGCGAAAGCCTACAGGGCAATCGTGCGGGCAAATGGAGAAAGAGGGGCTAAAACATTTTATTATACAAGGCCTATGATGAACAACGAAGAGATTGGTAATATCGGTAAAAAGCTACCTATCATACGATTTGAAATAAAAGGATAATCAAAGCTTGCATGTAAATTTAGGAATCCTTAACTGAAAGATATAGGAATGCCAGATAGAGGGGTATACTCAGGCTGTTAAAGCCAATATCTATTAGAGTTATAGTGTGGGCAAGGGCTGCTGCATAGATTGCAAGGCTTACTGCTCCTGACCTTTTATAAAGTATTCCAAGGACAGCTCCAACAAATCCTCCTGCTATAATAACACCCGGAAGTCCGAAATCCAAGGCAAAAGGCCCGAAAAAAGAGGAAGTAATAAGCACTGGATTGTGGTAATTAAGGACAACCACGCTTGTGATTTTATCTACTGTCATGGGGTTTAAAAATCCCAGACCTTTAAGATATCCAAAGGGGAAAGATATACTCGCAACGCCTGAGAATACCCGGGTGGTAAAGCCTGCCCTGTATATTGGGTAGAGGTAAGGCGAAATATTCCAGTGAGTATATGTTGTATTGGCGATAAATGTGGCTGCTGTTATGAATATAATAAATGTAGTTACCAGTACCGGCCACAGAGTTTTCAAACTGAAGCTTTTTCTTCTCGCATAAGCAATAATAAAGGTCAGGATAATAGCTAAAAAATCTACCTTAAAGCCTTCTAGGATTGCAATGCCAGCCAGAAGGCTAACCACCATAATAGCTTTTTTTCTCGACAGTATTACGGCACAGAGACCTGCTGTGATCAGGGCGAAGCTGTAGAAAAAAGGTCTGATTGGGTTATAAACCTGAGTCTCTCTATAGTATCCATAAGTAATACCTATCCCATGAAATAGGATTATGATTCCTGCCGTAAAGGCAATAACTGTTACAGCTATTGTGAATCTCTTCAGGTTGAGCCTCTTCAGATGGTATATCAGCAGAAACATGACCGCTGTGGTTATAATAGAAAAAAAGAAATTTCTAAAAAAGATAAAACATGTAAAAAAAAGAGAAGCAATTAGAGCTGCTGCCACTATCTTCTCATCAATCTTTTCAATTTTCTGGCCAAGAAGGGAGAAGAGAATAAAGGCAAACAATCCTGCAATTATTAGAATTACGGCATCAATTCCAAAGGTAGGTAGGGCTACCAGATAACTGGCGGTCTGATGTATAAAAAAAGATATAAGTGCAAGCAGCAAAAATGCCAGATATAAAACAGGGAAGGTTTTCCAAGGACTTAAAAGTTTATCCATGATGTATATTTGGTAGAGGATGTATTATAAGTTTAAGGATGTAGTAGTTGTGGAAGAAGCTAAAACGAAAAATGATATCAGAAAGGTGCATACAACATGTCCCTATTGTGGTGTTGGGTGCCAGATTGAGATATATTTCTCCAGTGACAGGTTATTTAAAGTTGAAGCTTTTGATGAAGTTCCCCCTAATTATGGAGCGCTCTGCGTCAAGGGTAAGAATGGCCTGGGATTTATTGAGAGTGACAGACGCATTACCCAGCCGTTGATACGGCGTAAGAAGGATAGAGATTTGGAGCCTGTGAACTGGGATGTGGCTCTGGATTTCATGGTCAGAAGACTGGCAGATATAATCAAAAGATATGGTCCTGATTCTACTGGATTCTTTAGCTCTGCCAAAGCTACCAATGAAGAGAACTATCTGATGCAGAAGATTGCCAGATCAGTGGTGGGAACCAACAATGTGGACCACTGTGCAAGGCTATGCCACAGCACTTCTGGTGTGGCTATGGGCCGGTCAGTAGGCGCAGGTGCAATGACCAATACCATAGAGGAAATTCAGGCGAATGATGTCATGCTGATTGTTGGCTCTAATATTCTGGATACATATCCCATAATTGGTATCCAGATGAAGAAAGCTGTGCAGAATGGTGCCAGAATGATTGTGGTGGATCCCCGTAATACTACCATAGCCAGATATGCAGAACTACATCTGGGGCTTAGACCGGGAAGTGATACCGTTCTATTTAACGGCATTGGCCGATATATTGTTGATGCAGGACTGCAAAACAATACATTTATTGAGAAAAACGTTAAGGGTTTTGATGAATGGTTGAAAAGTGTTGAGCTCTACACCCTAGAGTATACAGAGAAGATTACTGGAATATCTGCTGAGGATGTCAGGAAGGCTGCCGAAATGTACGCTCGTGCAGAGCGAGGTGCAATATACTGGGCTATGGGGGCTACTCAGCATGCTGGTGGAACCGACAATGTCCAGTCTCTTGTAAACCTAGCACTAATAACAGGTAAACTGGGCAAACGTGGTACAGGGCTAAATCCTATTAGAGGGCAGAACAATGTCCAGGGTGCAGGAGATATGGGTGCACTGCCCAATGTATTTCCCGGTGGGGGAAATGTAACTGATTCCAATGTGCGTCGCTATTATGAGGGACTTTGGGGGGTAGAAAGACTACCTGAAAATATTGGTCTTGGTCTTACAGATATAATTGAGGGAACTCGAGTTGGACGGATAAAAGCGATATATCTGATGGGAGAAGACCCAATGACAAGCGAGCCATATCAAGACCATGTTACGGATGCTCTGAATACACTCGAATTATTTGTGGTGCAGGATATTCTCTTAAACGAAACCACTTCCTATGCCGATGTAGTGCTTCCGGCAGCATGTTTTGCTGAGAAGGATGGGACATTTATCAATACTGACCGTCGGGTTCAGCGCATCAGGAAGGCTGTAGAGCCACCAGGTGAAGCTAGGCCAGACTGGGAAATTTTAAGTGAGGTGGGGAGAAGACTCTCGGTAAAACTTAATAAACAACAGAAATGGGACTATAACAGTCCAGAGGAGGTATGGAACGAGGTGCGAAATGCATCACCCAGCCTTTTCAAAGGCATAAGTTATGCACGCATTGAAAGCAAGGGGGTGCGCTGGCCATGTCCCGCTGAGGAGCATCCTGGGACTGAAGACCTTTTTGTTGAGGGATTCAATACTCCTTCAAAAAAGGCACAGTTGTTTCCGGCTGAGTACAGTCCACCTGTTGAAATTCCTGATGAGAAATATCCCCTTGTGCTTAATACAGGTCGGGTCCTCTTTCACTGGCACGGTGGGACAATGAGCCGCCGCAGCAAGCTGGCTGAATTATACCCTGAACTTCTTGTTGAGGTGAATCCCAATGATGCCGAGCGCTACGGTATCAGGGACAAAGATTATATAAATGTGGTTTCCCGCCGGGGACAGATTACAGCCCGTGCCAAGGTAACTGATAGGTCTCCTGAGGGTGTAGTTTTTGTACCAATCCACTTTGTCGAAGCTCCAGCCAATCGCCTGACACTCAACGTCTACGACCATAAAGCCAGAATCCCTGAGTACAAGAACTCTGCGGTTCGTATTATGCTGAGTCGAGATGCAGTAGCCAAGAAAAAGGAGTCATTTTAAAATTGAGTAATAAAGCATATCCACTTAAGGAAGCTTTAATAGTTTTGTTGGAGATATAATCGTTTTTAGAAATATAAATTTCGTCCATGGAAAAACTCAGGAGAAAAGTTTGGATGAAAGTATACGCAAAAGTTATATTATACTTCTAAATACTATTCTTATGCTTCACAAATTTAAGGTAATCTTTAAGATGGTAAAGATTGAACACACGCTCTTTGCCATGCCTTTTCTATATTCAGGTGCGATTCTTGCCTCGGGTGGGATTCCCTCACTATGGGTTCTCTTCTGGATAACCCTTGGTCTATTCTCAGCAAGGTCTGCTGCAATGAGCCTCAACAGACTCATAGACAGAAATATAGATGCTTTAAATCCGAGAACAAGGGAAAGAGCTCTTGTGACAGGCGCACTGACTCCAAGTGAAGTTAAGGTAATAATCGTTATCTCTCTGCTTGTTCTCTTGCTTTGTGCTGCCATGCTCAATACTTTCACCCTTGAACTCTACCCGCTTGCTGTGGCAATAATGTGGTTATATCCATATACAAAGCGCTTCACATGGCTCTCTCATGTAGCTCTAGGTTTTGCTCTTGGCATAGCACCTGCCGGTGCTTGGGCTGCAGTGAAGGCAAGTCTTAATATTCCTGCTATTCTACTGGCTCTTTCTGTAGTAGCTTGGGTGGCTGGCTTTGATATTATATATGCTCTCCAAGACATTGAATTTGACAGGAAACACAGACTGTTCTCAATACCAGCGATATTTGGAGTAAAAAAGTCCTTAATAATCTCCAGCTTTTTTCATTCGCTTATGTTCATATTCCTCCTTGCCCTATACTTTGTCACATCTCTAGGGGGCATATATCTCTTTGGTCTTGCGGTTATCGCCTTTCTTCTCTTCTATGAACACAAACTTATCTCCCCTGAAAATATATCCCAGGCAGGAGTTGCTTTTTTTAATATAAATGCTGTAATAAGCTTTGTTCTCTTCTTCGCAATAGCTCTAGATATTTTCCTTTGATGCTATCTTTCTTTTGTACTATAGAATGCGTGTACTTGGTATAGACATACTTTCAGGATATAAATTCAAAAAGCAGACCAAGGTAGTCTGCTGCGCTATTTGAATGTGGCGAGATTGTCCTGAGACAGAAGTTGGGATACAGAAAACTGGTGAATTTTATGACAGACATAGCAGAAAACCAACGACTTTAGTCGTTGGATGAATGCGATAATATAACTAAATATCTATAATTAAATATGTTGCAATCGTTCACTGCATACAAGGCAGAATGTGCTGGTAAAGTAGTAACCTTTGTAAATCCTAAAAACACGTCTCAAGAATGTAGCAGGTGTGGTAGAATAGTCAGGAAAAACCTTAATATTAAAATACATCACTGCCCTT
>QIGD01000075.1 GCA_003229935.1 Methanobacteriota archaeon
GGGATACACCGATTTTATGCCTGTTCGAGGTCAAGCACAAGATAAACCTATGACTCAGGAAGCCCACGACTTTAGTCGTGGGTAGTTCACCGTGAGGAGTTTCAGGAAGAAATTTCTAATTTGAATATTAAGTCAATAGTTGAGAGGGTCGGTTTTCATGAATTCTCTGAGCACAGTTGTTGCATAGCTGCCTGGGGGAAGGAAAAAGCTGAAGCTTACCTTTATCAAACCTGGATTTAATTCATCATCTTCGACATCAAAAGAAATTTTAGTGTTTATGCTTGCCCTTCTGTCCTCTCCAGTTACAGAAACTTCGGGCATACTATTTATCTTAAACTGCTCCATAGTTAAATCCTCTCTCTCTAAAACTTCTTTTTCAATCCTGCCGATTTCATCCTGAGAAAAACCGCTTTTATAACCAAGGAGCTTTATATTTTTGGTTCTGATATTTATACCCTCAGCTATAGCCTCGCTCAGCACCTCATTGAAGATATGGCTCTGGCAAGCATGTACAAGCATTCTTCTCAATTTTTTTGGTAGCCTTCGCAGGGCACCTGCAAAATCCTTGGGATTCTTTACAAGAGCGTCGAGCATATTCCTCTCGTAGTTCAATCTACTGGGATATACCTCAAGTGCTTTTTTAAAGTTGCCTGTTTCAGAGAGCATCTCTCTAGCTTCTTTAGTGTCCTCTCTTTCCCCAGGATAGGGCTTGGCAATGTACTGCATCACAGCACCATCAAGGTCACCCTGAATAATCTTCTTCCCTACTAGATGAGTGTTGGGTCTCACTATACCAAACCTCTGATATCCGAAGTAGTTTGGCACACCTCCCAGAGACAGCTGGCTCACAGTTTCCTGCATAACCTCTTTAATCTGACTTATATCACCTTCAGTTTTTCTTATAGTGATTTTAAATTTATTTCCCAGAAGGTCTCCGAGGTTCAGCCTCTCGTCACTTCTGACAAAATTGTAAAGTTTAATATCCTTCAAATTCAGAACTTCGAGATTCTCTCTTTCAATATTCCAGACAGACATTCTCTGCTTTGTTACTGCTCTCTTGTCCTTTGTACCAGCATAACCAAAGCGCTTTCTTGATATATGCAGGGCTCTGGAAACATTATCTACAGCTCTTATAGTGTCCCAGTTCCTCTTTTCCATGATAAAATGAAGATATTCTCCTTCATCATCCTCTCTTGAATCCTCAAATACTTCATCAACAGAGAAATCATCTGCAATCTGCCTGAGTTTACCCTTTACTCCAGCAGTATTACTGATAAAGTAATTCAATCCGAGAAGCCTGTCGAGTTCAAAAGGACTTATCATTTTTCCTCTCCTTAGAAATTCATATCCTGAAGGTAACACCTGCAATATTAGTTAACTTTATTTATTATTGCAGGAATTAAACTCTCAATGGAATATTATGATGTTATAATTGCTGGAGCAGGACCAGCTGGCTTAACTGCTGCAATCTATGCAGCAAGAGGTGGTTTGGGAACTCTGCTGATTGAAAAAATGATATGCGGAGGACAGCCAGCTATTGCCAGAAGAGTTGAGAACTATCCTGGTTTTGAGAGTATTGATGGCTGGGAGCTTATCAGGAGTTTCTATTCCCAGGCAATTGCAAATGGTACTGAGATAAAAGAGGATGAAGAGGTTCTGAATGTTTACAAATCTGAGGGATTTAAGGTTGTTGAGACAGATGAGGACAGGTATCTTGCAGGTGCTGTGATTATTGCTTCGGGAGGTCGTCCGGCTAAGCTGAAGGTTTCCGGGGAGGAAGAATACCTTAGAAAAGGGGTACACTACTGTGCCCAGTGTGCAGGTTATGCATATCAGAATAAAAAGGTTGCTGTTATTGGTGGAGGCGATTCTGCTTTAACCGCTGCATATTTTATGAGTGATATTGCTGAAAATGTTTATTTAATTGTAAGAAGTGCAGAGCTGAGAAGTGAGAAGGTAATTGTTGGTAAGGTTAGTAAAAAGAAAGATATTAAGATTCTTATGAAGGAAGAGGTGGATTCTTTCTCAGGTGATGGCAACAGAATGAATAGAATCGTTCTGAAAAGTGGAAGAGAGCTGGAAGCTGATGCTGCTTTTATATATATTGGATTCGTTCCTAATTCTGGTATGGTAGATGTTGACAAAAATTCTGAGGGTTATATAACAGTTGACCTGAATATGAAAACCTCAGAGAAAGGAATTTTTGCATGTGGTAATGTTATAAGGAGAAATGCTCAGATTATTTCAAGTGCTGGAGAAGGTGCCATAGCTGCCCTTTCGGCACTTTATTATTTAAAAATAGAAAAATAAACGGTTTATACCACCTTTTCGTATCTCGCCACAGCCTCGACATCTTTATCTCCTCTCCCAGAGAGGTTGATTATTACCACATCATTGCTATTAAATTGGCTGCTGTTCTTTAGAAGCCATGCAACAGCATGAGCACTTTCAAGAGCTGGTATTATACCTTCTTTTTCGCTGAGATAATGGAAAGCTCCAAGAGCTTCACTGTCTGTGGCATAGTAGTATTCTGTCCTCTTCAGCTCTCTTAGAAAAGAATGCTCTGGCCCAACAGCAGGATAATCAAGCCCAGCACTTATACTGTGAGTTTCAGTTATCTGTCCGTATTTGTCTTGGAGCACATAGGTATAGGTGCCATGAAGCACACCCTCTCTACCGGCGGCAAACCTTGCTGCATGTTTTCCCGACTCTATTCCATTTCCTCCAGCTTCCACACCTATAAGTCTTATATCACTGTTATTGAGAAACTTATAGAAGATGCCTATTGCATTGCTTCCTCCTCCAACACAGGCAACTATGGCTGAGGGTAATTTTCCTTCCTTCTTAAGAATCTGCCTTTTGGTTTCTTTTCCTATTACACTCTGGAAATCTCTTATCATAGCAGGATAAGGGTGAGGGCCGAGAACAGAGCCTAAAAGATAGTGAGTTGTTCTAACATTTGCGAGCCAGTCACGGAGCGCCTCATTGATGGCATCTTTGAGAGTTCTTGAACCGGAAGTCACGGGATTAACGCTTGCTCCAAGAAGCTTCATCCTGAAGACATTCATCTTCTGCCTCTCAATATCTTCAGTGCCCATGTATATCTCGCACTTAAGGCCAAGGGCTGCTGCAGCTGTGGCAGTTGCAACGCCATGCTGTCCAGCTCCAGTTTCAGCAATTATCCTTTTCTTCCCCATACTTTTCGCAAGAATAGCCTGTCCCATGGTGTTATTTATCTTATGTGCTCCTGTATGTGCCAGATCTTCTCGCTTGAGATAAACTTTAAAACCAAGCTCTCTGCTAATATTTTCACAGAAGGTCAGGGGTGTTGGTCTGCCCACATACTCTTTAAGATAGTAATCAAGCTTTCGGTGAAAGTCTTTATCTTTTTTAGTTTTATTGTAAGCCTCTTTAAGCTCTTCCACGGCAGGCATCAGTACTTCTGGAATATACATACCACCATATCTTCCGAATCTTCCCATTGAGCTTGGATACCTGCCTTTCATAAAGCTAAGTTAGCTCTCAGAGGTTATAAAGATTATGCAGATTTTTTATTAGGCTATAAGCTAATTTATTAGGCTATAAGCTAAAATCTCTGCAGCTCTCTGCACAGGCTTCTATGGCTTCAGCTATCATTATATTCAGAGTCTGCTCTTTCACCCCTGAGCATATCACTGTATTCCTTGAGTTCTCTACCAACAAGATTACGAAGTTGTGCAAGAATGTCCTTTCCAACCCACTTGGCTCTAACCTTATCTCCCATTACAATTTTAAGAACTTCTTTGACTTTCTTCCCTAGAATATCCTCTGTTGTTGCAACAAGCATAAAGAAATCTCCTTTTATGTTATATATTTTTAGCATTTACATCGCTTGTGGCAGCAACGAATCTTATAATAAAATAAGGAAAGAGTTACATACAGCTCTTATGGCATTTACAGGTGGTATATGCAACTTTTTTATTTATTTTAACAATTTTCATACAATCACCAATTAATATTATTGACAAAGGTAATATATGTATTTTTTCTTTTTAGCATATGAAACAAATCATATATTTTTATACATTGTGTTAAATTTATGACAGACATAGCAGAAAACCAACGACTTTAGTCGTTGGTAGTTCAAATAGCTTCTTTCAACCCACAAATAGTCTGATTTTAGCATTAATAACATCACCATTTCCTCCTCTGCTCTTTCGGGAGTTTATATCAGGCACGAACTATTACAATCCACGCTACAACTCTTGCTATATCGACATAAATAACCCCAACCACAACCTCTTCCCCTCAAATCTGTTCTACCTGTCATTTTACCTTTTTTAACTCTAAATGTTTCTACCTTTCAATCCCACAATGGTCTGATTTTAACACCACGCAGCAGACAGTAGGCCAAAAAAAGAGTAGCTTTCAATCCCACAATGGTCTGATTTTAACATAGACCTATGACTCAAGAAGCCCACGACTTTAGTCGTACTGTAACCCATAATGGGCCAATCTTAACGCTCATATTCTCACCTTCCTTCTAAATCACAAATATTTATTTTAATTGTATATTTATTTTAATTGTATTATTACCAATTCCTATATTATTTATCAAAACCCCTGATGAAGTATATTCCTCATCTAATTTACAAGTTAAAGTAACCTGTTTCTTAAAATTATTACTCTTACAATTTTGTATTAGAAAATTTGGAAGTGTCATATAATTTTCATAAGTCTTAATAATTTTACTCTCACTACCATTCACTACATACACACTAACAGGTTTTGTTGCATTAATTGATAAGTGAAGTGTACTTATCCCAATAGGAACAGCAATATAGTCAAAATAATGGTCTCCTAATTCTAATTTGAAGTTAAAACCATTATTAACTATTTCAAGTCCATATTTATTTAATAATTTTTGCCATTCATAATATTGCCTTAAATCTATTTTTTTCTTTGTATAGAATTGTCTAAACAAAATCGCATCATGATATTCTATAGATGCATTAAATGTAGAGCCATTGGATATTTTAATAACTTCTGGCATTGAGTATAATTTCATTCCATTAACAGATATATCCCATGAATCAGTTATTATAGTTGGATTACTTGATCCTACAAAAGCATAACCAGTACTACGATATGCATATTCAGGTATAGATTTAATCCCTACTGTAATATAGCCTTCTTTGTTAAATTCAAAGAGAGCAACTCCAAATCCTAATTTTTTAAGTAAATATGTTAATAGTTCAGATTTACTTACAGATGTACCTGTATTATCATAAATCACCTGATATGGATACCTTAAATGATAAAAATATTTTTTGGTATAGTCATAAGGAATATGCTGAACTAAACTTATTGCTATTCTTGCCTGGTCATTATGAACAGAAGTAATGTACTGGATTTTATATACCAACTTATTTAGAGCTTCATCTTGATATTTATTACCTGATGATTTCAGAACAAAATGTTTATCAACATAGCCAATATATCTCGGTTCTCCTGCTAACCAATTATTCAACCCTCCATAAACTCTGAATTGAATATGCCCATTATAACCACGTAATGTATAATTTAATACTCGCATAGACGCATCAGTTTTTAGAGTAGCTAGATTTGTAGTTGGTATTTTACCAGATGAATTTATAGTTGAACTTGTATTAATATTCTGAACAGGACTCATTGCACCATTTGTCTGATTTGTACAACCACTGAAAAGGATAAGAATCCCTAAAAAAATAATAAAACCAGCATCTAATAATATTCTATTCTTCATTTATTCTTACCTCCCTTTATTTCTATAAGAATCCTTTCAATCCCACAATGGTCTGATTTTAGCTCCCTTGAGTATGTCTGTTCCAATTGCAGTCCCCGCCTTTCAATCCCACAATGGTCTGATTTTAGCATGCTCGATATTTCTATATTTTGTCCTGATTCTATATAAAATTTGCTCCTTTTCAAGGTATGCTGTCGTGGATGTCCGGTTGTGCTGGTGCTATATAAAGATCCACGAAAACTAGATAATATTACTCGACTTTACCTTCGGTTCTCCTATATACTTTTTGTCCAGAAACTTCTCATCTCTCAAAATATAAATTATTATAGTGTCCAGGTCAGGCTCAATTATTTCCTTCAACTCATCTGTGACCCTTTTAAAAGCAGACTTTGTAAGCTCCCCTTCAAATACTGAATTCTGTACCCACTCAAGGTATTGCCTTAAAAATCCTCTTACCTTATTCACCCTTTCCACCCCAATATCATAAACCAGGATCACATACACTACCACCACATCCTGAAAGCCCTGTATTTATCCATACCCATGATGTGTTTCTGGAGCTTGTAGCACTCCAGCCTCATAAGCCGTTTATAGGAGACCTTACGCCCGAGAGCCCTGTGCTTTATTGTGGTGTTAAGCCGTTCCTAAAAATGCTTCAGAAAAACCCTTCGCCCTTCATCGTTGAGCAGAGTATAATTTAAATCCTTTTCAAAGTGGTCTTCTGTAATTATACCCTTG
>QIGD01000076.1 GCA_003229935.1 Methanobacteriota archaeon
TATCTATGAATAAAGTTATCGTTTTTTCGGATTACTCCTGCCCATTCTGCTATCTAAGCAAAAAGGCACTGGACATGCTGGTGGAGAAGCAGGACATTAAGCTTGAGTGGATAGGATACGAGATTCATCCGAAAATACCTGAAGGAGGCATGACACTTCCTGAGATGGGTTTTGACGAGGATCACATAGATGTCATTGCAGGCGAGATAAAAAAATATGCACTCCAACTCGATATGGAAATAAATATTCCAGAAAGGTTCAGCAACTCACATCTTGCCCTCCTTCTCACAGAGCTTGCAAGTGACAGAGGTGTATTCAAAGAGTTCAACGACAGAGTTTATCAGGACTACTGGGTCAGGGAGATTGATATAAACGATAGTACAAGGCTCTACAGCTATCTGGAAGAACTTGGAATATCCAGAAGCGAAATTGACGTTTTTCTCAAAACCATTGCCAGAGAGAGATTTAAGGGAAATTTGAAACTTGTAGAGTCTTATGGAGTTTCTGCTGTTCCCAATTTCATTGTAAATGGCAAACAGCTCAGGGGGCTCCAGACCTATGAAGATTTGAAAAAGGCTCTGTAGATTCTTCACCTTAAACAGGCAAAACAACAGGCAAATGCCATAACACAGGCATTGGCTTCAGTTGTTTCTATGATTGAAGTTGTTATTTTTATCATTATTTTCATTGCTGAGGTGACGGAGTGGTAACGTGGCGGATTGCAGATCCGCTTCCTGGGGGTTCAATTCCCTCCCTAAGCTGTTTACAAGAATAGTCAAGCCCTAATTATAAACATTTCTGTAAAATACTTTTGTTTGCGTTCATGTTCACCTTTATTTTTCTGGAACAGAAGAGACAGGTTCACCCCAACTGTGTATTTGTTTCGCTTATATCCCAACTTTGACAAGTCTAGGGCTGAACTCGTTGATGAGAGATATGGTGTATATGGGCTAAAAAAGGAGTTCCTGAGCAGGGTAAATTATATGTTTTTTTTCTGAGCATCTATATGAGCAGCAAATCGAATCAAAATAGAGGAAGGTGGACTGGCTATTTGCCAAGGCTGAAAAAATACAACAAAGTATCGAGAATAAAAGGAGATTGCCAAAACAATACAGGATAAATAATCCACTCGTGGAATGCAAGTATTCCTACCAGACAAAGCTTAGATTGTTAAGTGAGGATGAGGCAAAAGCGATACTAAAAAAAGCATCAATAACAGGACGTGAAGGGTTTTCTGTCTGGTTTCGAATAAGAATTTGACACTTAGAGAAGCACTTGCCATATACCGTCAAAAGGATTCTATAGAGAAGATATTCAACTCACTTAAAAACGAAATCGAAATCAAACCTTTGCGGTGCTGGTCTGAACATAGTGTTTACAGTGCTCTGATTGTCGGATTTATAGCCCAGCTGTTCATGGCTTTGATACGTTTCGAGCACCAAGAATTAAAGCACAAATCAACAAAATTCATCAAAATATCCCTAATGAATTTGACAGTTACGGTGGAGTACAAGAAATCATCGGGAAAAAGATACATTTTCTCAAACTTCAACCCAATATCACAGGTGATATTGGCACAAAATCAGGCAATCACGTGATGAATCAAGGGGTTAGACCATCAATTTTGGGTTTATGTCAAATTCATTTTTAGAATAAATTAGCAGAGCAAACTGTCAAACTCAGAAATTAATTTTTAATACTTCCTCAAAACTATTCAATACCCCTCCAAGTTTATCAGGAATAATGGAAAAACCATTCAGATTTAATACCTCATGATTTGTTATATTTCCTGAGATTAAACAACGCCCATCCTTTAATGTCCCATGTACTCCAATCTTCTTTATTTATCATTGTGGCTGTGGCTTTCTCTAAATATTCCAAACCCTCTTCATTTCTCCATAAGTTTATTAAAATCATTCCTTTTAATTTTAAAGCGTCCAACTAACTATGACGTAATCCCAAAGTTTTATTTATATATTCTAAAGCCTCTTCTTTCTCTTTTAAGATTTTTAACATACATTAATTAGGTTTTTGACATTAGGATTTAATCATAAAGGCATAAAGGTGCAGCAACACATGATAGGGAAATACCACCACTACATAAACTCGCCGGGAAGGTTGGGGAGGCGCTTATCACATCCTACACAAGCTTCTCCTTAGCTACCACCCTGAGATTACACTTCCGTAGCAACCTTTTTAGGCTCAGGAATTTCTCTGCCTTCTTTCTTAGCAGCTTCTAACCAGAGCTGCATGGCGATTTTAATTTCCTTTAAAGCTTCCTCGGGAGTATCTCCAAAAGCTGAGCACCCCGCAAGCTCTGGAGCAACTGCTACAAACCCCTCATCCTCCTGACTGTAAAATATTTCTATCCTATACTTCTGCCACATACCTTATTCCTCTCCTAGTAAAAATCCTGTGAGAGCCTCTTCAACCATGTGTAGATTTCCTTTTTCTCAGTCTCCAAATTCTCACGCCAATCATTTTAAGTCCAGCCTGAGCCTTAAGCCCCTTACGTGAGCAATGGATAGTTTAACTCCGCAATATTGCCAAATAAATTAATATAAATCCCAATACTCTCCCTGCAATATTTATATATGCTGGGGGAGGGACTCGAACCCACGATGGCACTGAGCCAGCAGATCTTGAGTCTGCCGCCTTAGCCGCTCGGCCACCCCAGCATCTCTTTCCAGATGAAACTTAGCAATAATAAAAATTATAAAAGCTACCAGTTTTTGAAGCTGCCAGAGAATGCTAAATCTGAATTATTTAATATAGTTTACAACCTTCTCGGCAGTTATTCTAGCATGATTAACACAGTCATTTGTTCCCACACCTCTGTATGCACTGCCAGTCAGGAACATTCCCTTATACTCCTCCAGCCTTCTGTCAAGCCTATCAAGAATATTGCTGTGGCCAGCATTATACTGTGGTATTGCCTTTCTATGCCTGTATATCTTTATAAACACTGGTTGTGCTTCAATTCCCATGCTATCTCTTAAATCCTGCTTCACAGCCTCAATCAAATCATCATCTCGCAGCATTGCCTTATCTTCTGCCCTTGCCCCACCAACCATCATTCGAAGCAGCACCTTTCCCTCAGGTGCCCTGTATTTAAAAATACTCGAATCCCATAGACTGCCAAGAATCGTCTTATTCTCTTCGAATGGCACGAGAAAACCAAAACCTTTCAGGTCATGATGTATTTTACTCCTATCATATCCAAAACATATTAAAGCAAGTTTTGTATATGGTATTTTCTCAAGATAAGATGTAATCTTCTCATCCATATATTTCATAAGACCTGCTGCACTGTATGCTGGAGTAGCTACAACAACTCCATCCACCTCAATAGCACCAGGCCCCTGCTCTCCATCATAGGCTACAATATATCTACCATCTCTACGCTCAACCCGTGTAACCCTTGTATTCAACCTCATACTATCTCCAAGTGCCTTTTGAAGAGCTCTGGGTAGATACTCAATTCCATCTGGAAAAGAGGTTAAAACTCCTCCAGGGCCAGCAGCACCCCCTGGTTTATAGGTTCTTTTTTTCTGCTCCAGCTTTGCCTTCTTCTTCATCTCCTTTGCCTTTTTCATTCTGCCTATAGCTGCCCTTATCAGACTGCCATTACCTTCCCTCTCAAGCTGATGCATAACCGGAAAAGCGCTCTTTAGACTCATCCTATAGGGGTCGCCAGCAAAGACACCACTCACCATGGGTGCAACAAGATTTCTGAGTGCCTCCTCACCCAGATGGCGTTTAACAAAATCTGCTATAGTCTCATCTTCCTCATCTACAGACTTTGTGAAAATTTCAAGGGGAATTCTTAGCTTACCCTTTAATGAGAGAATATCAGAAAAAACAAAATCCTTAGGACTGGAAGGCAGCTCCCTGAGCTTTCCATTAATATATATAAATCTGGTTCTTGCATTTTCGTTGCTCGGTAGAAGTTTATCCTCTATGCCAAGCTCGTCACAGAGTTTAAGTGTAAATGGCTTATTATCAAGAAAACCATTGGCTCCAACCTCACAGAGATAGCCATTCTGTTTATCACTCCAGATTTTCCCCCCCACTCTTCCAGAAGCTTCAAAAAGAGTAACTGTCACCTCTCTGCCAGCATCCCGAGATAACTTTTTAATATAGAAAGCTGTTGTCAGCCCTGAAATACCGCCGCCAATTACCACAATATTCTTCATAATTAATCCCTTACTATTTTTTCAAGAGCACGTATAAAACTTTCTGAAGTGTTCAGAGCCTCAGTTCTTCTCAGTTCAATTCCAAGCTTTTCAGCATAATTCTTCATAGCTATATCTATATCATAAAGAGTTTCAATATGGTCTGATACAAAGCTTACAGGTGAAACAAGTACTTTTTTCTTTCCTTCAGAAGCCATACTGGTAATAACCTCCTTAATCTCAGGTCTGAGCCACCTCCCAGGACCAGAACTCTGATAGGCAATATTACCCTTAATTCCCAGCCTGCTCTCTAGAGCCTCCACCGTCTCTGTCACCTGTTTCTGATATGGGTCACCCTTATCTATTACAGACATCGGAAGAGAATGAGCAGAAAATATAATCTCAGCCTCAAAATTATTTAACGCAGCTTCAATCTTTTCTGCAAGAGCCTCAATAAACAGCTCATTTCTGTGCCAGCTCTTTATTTTTGTAATCTCAAGCTTCTGCTTCCTATTCCTCTGTGCCACAGAAAGCTCACTGAAAGCTGAACCTGTTGTGGTAATGGAATACTGAGGATATAGAGGTAAAACAACAAGCTTTTCAATCCCGGCTTTAAAAACACTGTCAAGTGCCTCATTGATAAAAGGCTTCCAGTAGCGCATCCCCACATACACGGGAACGCCCAGCCTTTTCTCCAGTGCCTCTGCCTGCTCAGATGTAATCTTAAGAAGAGGAGACGCACCACCAATAAGCTCATACCTCTTTTTAACCTTTTTTGCTCTGATATGGGAAATTACAAAAGCCATAAGCTTATTCAAAGGCATTGATACAATAGCATCATCACTGAAAAGGTTATATAGAAAAGGCTGTATAGCTTCGAGAGAATCTGGTGCTCCCATATAAAGAAAAAGCACACCCTGCATAGTTATCCTATTCCCAGAAGAATAACATCATCCACTTTTTCAATCTCATTTGCCCTGAATTTGCTCTTATTCTTCCCTCTTACTGTATAAAATTCTATAAGCCCTCCATAATTGTCAAGAGCCACATCCGTAACCCTGCCGTAGTAGTTTCCCCATCTGTCGTAAACTTCCATTCCAATATACTCATGCATTACCTCTGAAGTTTCAGTGCTCTTAAAGGAATAACCTGCCTGCTCCTTCACGTCTTCAATAAAAATATTTTCCCTTTCCCGTATCACCACAGGAGTCTTAACTGAAGAGCCATCAATATGATAGTTGACAGTAATCAGAACGAGGCCATTAGCTATAAGAAACAGACTCGGCAGGAGAAGGAAAAGTGTTGTGACAGAGGAATAAAAATTTAGCAGAACTATTAAAGATATTATCCCTACAATGACATCCAAACCACCCAAAATTCGAATAAGCATAACATCTCCACCAGTAATTCTAATTCTTACACTGGCATAATATAAAACTTCTGCTGCTTTCAGGGGGTTATCCTTTCTATTCTGTAGTATGTAATATCACCCTCATTGTCCACAACAGCCAGTATTAGAGTTTTCTTAACACTCTGAGCAAGCCTCACAGCCCCTGCCACCTCATGCATATCAAAGCTTGAATTTTCATTGAGTACATGAACAAGCTCTATTGAATGCTCACCCTTAGAAAAAGCACCTCTCTCATATATTCTGAAGTGAGCACCAAACTTGAAACCTGTTTTAACAGTATAACCCCTCTCTCTTAAATCCTTGTAAACCTTATACTGTAGAAACTCACCTTCAATTAAATTATCAATAAATTCAGAAAAGTTAATAAGTTTACCTTCAAACTCTAACTGGACTTTATCCTTTTCCATAAGGTATAACCCTTCCACAAGAGAGAGCTCAAGGATTTTATCATCTTTAGTTCCATAGCCCTTCTGAATTAATGCGGAGATAGATTTACTGTCATTAACTATAACCTTACCATCTCTGAATACACATTTAAAAGATTTCATAATAATCTGGGCAAGGAGACCACCCATTTTAATTGGTGGAAAAATTGCCCTACCTCCCTTTGTTTAGAATTATATTCCTTTTCCATGTTTTACCAACTCCACTTTTTTAACATTAATATCAAATATTTTCCCTGTTTTGTTTACCAATATTACATATTTCCCATAACTATGAACTCCTTTGACTTTATATAGAAATTTAATATGTTTAACTAAATCATTGGGTTGTAACCTATACCTCTTTCTTCTTACAGAGGGCTTATGCCCTTTTTATACCATAATCTACTTCTTCGTGTTTTTCTGTAATTACTTTTCTGCTCAATGAGTTTAGAAATTCTTTTTCTCAAGGTTAAGTCACCTGAAAG
>QIGD01000077.1 GCA_003229935.1 Methanobacteriota archaeon
CAGAAGGGAACACTGATATCCCTAAAGAGGCAACTTCAGGAACGATGGAGACCTTAGAACCCCACGAACTTTAGTCGTGGGAGTATGTCAGGGCCTGCTGACCCCAGCTTTAGTCTTTGGTTTATAGTCGCTGTCTTCAAGCTGTCTCAGAGCATCTTTGATGTATTCTATTTGAGGTGAAAATATATTTTCTGGCAGCCACACAAGAAAAAAATTAAGATGATAGATGTACTTTTCCACTCTGGAAAAAGAAATCCCTTCAGCCTGCATATCAGATGCAAATCTCAACATCTCTTTAGATTCAATATCTCCCTTCTCCCCTAGTTTTCTGATAGCATTTTCATAACATCTTTTGGATGTCATTAAGAAATAGAAGTTAGCCACACCGATAAAAAGCTATCGGTGCGACTCCTCTTAATAGCGGGGGGTCGATTTGAACGACCGGTCTCCGGGTTATGAGCCCGGCGGGATGGACCTGGCTACCCCACCCCGCTTCAGAACTTACAGGGGGTAACCGGATTTACAAAGAACTTTCCCGAGTGCAGTGTTTTTGAAATTGGATTTCAGGCAATGAAAACATCTGTGTTGTTAAGTAGAGAGATTGTGGTCTGCGGAATGCATGCGAAAATATATACATAACTATTTAATTTGCATAAGATTTTTAAAGATGTAAATATAACGGAAAGTATTTAAGTATTGAATTGGTTTAAACATTTGTTAAAGTTTGTATATAACTCTCGGTTTATATGGTGATACAATGCTCAAATTATTTGTTTGCAGTTGCATGAAAGGTCATGATAATTCATATGGGACTATGGAGGAGATTGAGGTTACATTATGACAAGGAGAGATACTTATGTCCATGGAGCAAGTTGAAAAGATAGTTAAGAAGATTAATGAGGATGCCGAAGCAGAAGCTTCAAAAATTCTTAATGAAGCAAGGACTCAGGCTGAAAAGATAAAAAGAGATGCCAATGCGGAAGCTGATGAAATTTATAGTGAGATACTTCCAAAATATAAACGAGAGGCTGAACAGGAAAAGCAGAGAATTGTGGCAAATGCTAAGCTAAGGGCAAGAAAGGCTGTACTTTATGCAAAGGAAGATGTAATAAAGTTTGCCTTCAATACGGCTGAGACAAAGCTACAGAAATTACCAAAAAAAGATTACACAAAAGTCCTTGAAAAGTTAATCATTGAGGGGGTTGAAGCACTTGATGCCGATACGGTTGTTATAGCAAGGAAGGAGGATTCAAAGGCTATCAATTCTGCCCTTCTCAAGAGGGTCTCAGAAAAGACAGGTTTCAAAGTAACCAAGGTCAGGGAGTATATCAATGTCATGGGCGGTGTTGTACTCAGAAGCAGCGATGGCAAAATTGAGGTAAACAACACATTTGAAACAAGGCTTGAGAGGTTCAGGGATGAGCTGAGAAAAGAGGTTGCTGGGCTTCTTTTTATTTGAGGTATATTCATGAAAATTAGTATCGTTGCTGACTTTGATACAGTCACTGGGTTCCGTCTTGCTGGGGTCAGGGAAGCCTTTGTTGTAGATTCTCCTGAGGATGCCCTTGAGAAAATAAAGCATCTGATTAAAAAAGAAGATATTGGTATAGTTATAACAACAGAGAGAATTCTGGATAAGATAAGGCAACAGGTTGCAGAGCTGATGGAAGGTAAAAATTTTCCTCTTATTGTCGAAGTGCCTGATAAAGATGGCAAGATAGAGAAGAAGGTTGACCCTATTAATGAACTTATAAAGCGTGCAATTGGAGTTGAAATTAAAGTTTAGGAGGTTAAACTGTGGCAGAAGGAAAGATAGTAAAGGTTGCCGGCCCCGTTATGAAGGCTGAAGGAATGCGAGGGGCTATGATGTATGAAGTGGTAAGAGTGGGCAATTATAAGCTCATGGGTGAAATCATCCAGCTTGAAGGTGATATAGCCACAATTCAGGTTTATGAGGAAACTGCCGGTATAAAGCCGGGTGAACCGGTTATAAGTACAGGTGCACAGCTCAGTGTTGAACTCGGTCCTGGAATTTTGAAGCAGATTTATGATGGAGTGCAGCGCCCCCTTGAGGTCATAAGGAAGGAGAGTGGTACTTTCATTGCCCGGGGTATTGAGGTCCCCAGCCTTGATAGAAATAAAAAGTGGGAATTCACGCCTCTCGCTAAAGTCGGTGATAAGGTTGAAGGTGGTGATTTTCTTGGCGAGGTTCCAGAGACAGAGCTTATCACCCACAGGATAATGGTACCTCCTGACATAAGCGGAGAGGTTGTTGAGATAGCTCATAAGGGTAGTTATACAATTGATGAGATAATTTCAAAGATAAAAACTGAGAAAGGGGAAGAAGATGTTAATATGTATCAGAAGTGGCCTGTGAGAATAGCACGACCACTGAAGAAGAAGCTTGACCCCGTGGCACCTCTCATATCAGGTCAGAGGGTTCTTGATACATTCTTCCCTGTAGCAAAAGGCGGCACTGCTGCCATACCTGGGCCATTTGGTGGGGGTAAGACAGTAACTCAGCATCAGCTTGCAAAGTGGTGCGATGCGGAGATTATAGTCTATGTTGGTTGCGGTGAGCGTGGCAATGAGATGACAGAGGTACTTGAGGAGTTTCCACACCTCACAGACCCCAACTCGGGCAAGCCCCTCATGGAGAGAACTATACTCATTGCAAACACGTCAAATATGCCAGTCGCTGCTAGAGATGCCAGTGTTTATACAGGAATAACCTTTGGCGAATACTTCAGAGATATGGGTTACAATGTGGCTTTGATGGCAGACTCAACCTCGAGATGGGCAGAGGCCATGAGAGAGATTTCAGGCAGACTTGAGGAGATGCCAGGTGAGGAGGGTTATCCTGCCTACCTTGCATCGAGGCTTGCCAACTTCTATGAAAGGTCAGGAAGGGTTGAAACCATAGGCACACATAAGAGAGAAGGTTCTTTAACTGTTGTTGGTGCGGTTTCCCCACCGGGCGGTGATTTTTCCGAGCCTGTTACACAGAACACTTTGAGAATAACAAAGGTTTTCTGGGCTCTTGATGCCAGTCTTGCTGACAGGAGGCATTTCCCTGCAATTAACTGGCTGAGAAGCTATTCTCTTTATCTTGACACAGTGAGAGACTGGTGGGAGAAGAAAGTGGATGAGAGATGGTATGAGTTCAGAGCAAAGGCTATGGTTCTGCTCCAGAAGGAATCTGAACTTCAGGAGATTGTTCAACTCGTGGGTCCTGATGCTCTGCCCGAGAAGGAGAGAGTTGCACTAGAAGGAGCAAGAGTTATAAGAGAAGATTTTCTGCAGCAGAATGCTTTCCATGAGATTGACACCTACTGCAGTGTAACAAAACAGTTCAAGATGCTTGATATAATGCTGGAGTTCTATGACCGTGCCAATGAAGCGGTTAGCAGAGGGGCTTCAGCCAGGGCTATTGCAGAAATGAGTGTTAGGGATGGCCTCTCAAGGTTGAAGTATGTTGAAGATAGTAAAGTTGATGAGGCTATTGCGAAAATCAGGACAAATATGAAAGCTGAATTCGAAGAGCTTGTTACTAGGGTGGTTGCATAATGGTAAGTCATATTAGAGAGTATACTTCAGTTACAGGTGTTGCAGGACCTCTTATGATTGTTGAAGATGTGGAGGGTGTGGCTTACGGCGAAATTGTTGAGATTGAGACACCACATGGGGAGAATAGAAGAGGTCAGGTACTTGAGGCATATGAGGGTAAGGCCATTGTTCAGGTTTTTGAGGGCACAGGAGGTATAGACACCAAGGTTACAAAAGTCAGATTTACAGGCTCAACACTTAAGCTTGGTGTAAGTATGGACATGTTGGGCAGAATTTTTGATGGCACTGGCAAGCCCATAGACGGTGGCCCAGAGATAATTCCTGAGAAGAGTCTGGATATCCATGGAGAACCCATGAACCCTGCCTCGAGAGAGTTTCCAAGGGATTTCATTCAGACAGGTATATCAACAATAGATGGAATGAATACACTTGTTAGAGGTCAGAAGCTTCCAATTTTCTCTGGTTCAGGTTTGCCTCACAATGAGCTTGCTGCCCAGATTGCAAGGCAGGCCAAGGTTCTCGGTGAGGAGGAAGAGTTTGCGGTGGTCTTTGGTGCCATGGGTATAACCTACGAGGAAGCAAGCTTTTTCATGACAGATTTTGAGCGTACCGGTGCTCTTGAAAAGGTTACAGCTTTTCTGAATCTTGCCAATGACCCTGCCATAGAGAGAATTATCACTCCGAGAGTGGTGCTTACAACTGCGGAGTATTTTGCATATGAGAAGGATATGCATGTACTTGTGATTCTTACAGACCTTACAAACTACTGTGAAGCCTTGAGAGAAATTGCGGCTGCTCGTGGTGAGGTGCCTGGAAGAAGAGGTTACCCAGGTTACATGTACACTGACTTGGCAACCCTGTATGAGAGAGCTGGTAAGACAGTTGGTTCCAGAGGCTCTATAACCCAGATGCCAATATTAACCATGGCGGATGATGACATAACCCACCCTATTCCAGACCTCACAGGTTATATTACTGAGGGTCAGATTGTTCTTTCAAGAGAGCTTCACAGGAAGGGCATATACCCTCCGGTTGACGTTCTTCCAAGCCTATCAAGGCTGATGAAGGGAGGAATAGGTAAAGGAAAAACAAGAGAGGATCATGCCAATGTGAGTGACCAGCTTTACAGTGCCTATGCTGAGGGCAGAGACCTCAGAGACCTTGTTGCTGTTGTGGGTGAAGAAGCTCTCACAGAAAAGGACAGGAAGTACCTTGAATTTGCTGATAGATTTGAGAAGGAATATGTCACTCAGAGTAAAGATGAAGGCAGGGATATCTTAAGAACACTCGAGATAGGGTGGGACCTTCTGAGCATTCTGCCTGAGAGGGACCTCAAGAGAATCAAAGAAGATTATATCAAGAGTTATCATCCTAAATATGTTCGGGAGAAATAGGCAATGGCAGAGCTGATTGAAAGTGTAAATCCAACCCGAATGGAACTTCTCAAGCTCAAGACAAAAGTCAAGCTGGCCAAAAAGGGGCATAGATTGCTCAAGGAGAAGAGAGATGCCCTTATAGTGGAGTTCTTCAATATTCTTGAGGAAGCTCGTGGAATAAGGCGAAGAGCGGAAAGGTCTCTGGGAGATGCTTTTATAGCGCTGATTCTTGCTCAGTCAACTCTTGGTGTGCTCAAGGTAAAAGAGGTGGGTCTTGCTGTGAAGGAGACTCATGAGGTGAACACTGTCACAAGGAGTATAATGGGTGTGAGAGTTCCGGTGCTGGAGATTGAGAATGAGAAGAGAACCCTCATGGAAAGAGGTTACAGTTTGAGCGATACAAACTATATGGTTGATGAGGCAGCAAAGAAGTTTGAAGAAGCTCTGGCTGCTGTTGTTGAACTGGCTGAGGTTGAGAGCAGTATAAAGCTTCTATCTCAGGAGATTAAGGTTACCAAGCGGAGAGTGAATGCTCTTGAGAATATTGTCATGCCAAGGCTTGATGCAACAGTTAAGTACATAAGAATGCGGCTTGATGAAATGGAGAGGGAAAACTTTTTCAAGCTCAAGAGAATCAAGACATCCCAGGAGAGAAAAGAGGCTGAAGCAACTGCTTAGCCTCTCCCCTAAAACCTCCGTAGATGTTATTTATCTATAAAATTTTATGGATAGAATTGATAGGCTTCTGTCGAGACAGCTTCAGTCTATGAATAGACATCTGGCAAAGGAGAAGAAAGTTCTCGAGCAACTTCTTAAGGAGGAGAAGCCAGAAGTAATTCTCCATGATGGAATGCTTCATTTTTTCAATAAAAAGGAACTTGAACTTATTGCCAGACTTCTGCCAGAAGAGAATCACAGAATTCTCATGCTTCCGATTTATATAGAGTTGAACTCTTCAAAGTTTGGAAAGGGTACAGCACGGGTATGTGGTATATCTGAAGTTATGGTTATATCAAAGCTTCTGGATAAAAAGGCTGAGGGCGATGAAATGTTTATCTATCGTCCAGAGATAAGAATAATAAGAAAGAAACTTCCAACTACAACTCAGTATATGTTAACCGCAACTTTAGGTTAAAGTCTTTCCTGCTTCACTCTTCTATACTGTTCATAATAATCTGGGCAAAGAGACCACCCATTTTAATGGGTAGTGATTGACTCTCTCACATTCAAAAATGCGGTTGGTGTGTCTATTTATATGTATATATGTATGTATAAACGATAGCTTGGATTAACCTGCCCACTATAAATAAAATTAAAACAAGAACGAAGGCTTCGCCCTACATTTCGGTTATAGAAGCAACAATAAGCGTAAATCACCCACGACTAAAGTCGTGGGCTTGTCTCGTGAGAGACAAGGGTAACAGGTTGATTAGGAGGCATTGAAAAATGCAGAAAGTTATTGGTAGAGTTAAAGAACACATCAGGGAATGCTCCTCAAGTCCCCTGCTCTGTAAGCGGGGCATTAAACAGAGAGGAAACTCTCA
>QIGD01000078.1 GCA_003229935.1 Methanobacteriota archaeon
TATGCAAAAGTATATAAGTTTTCATATGTACATACTATATTGTTATATCATGATAGGTTCAGGCCGTTTCAGGTGGAAAGGTCACCATCAAGGATGTGTTGAAGAGATTTATGAGAAAAAAGTAACACCCTACGGTAACGGAGCAAAGATTGACTCACAAAAAAATACATCGGACACAAAGTATTCGTGGTAATATTAAAAAGCGATGACAAGTCCATCACGTTTTTTTGTCCCACACCCGCCCGGAACAGTCTTGGCAGCTTTTCAGGCTACTTTCCATCTCTCCTATGCTCTCAGCCAGTTTACAATATGCTAACAGTATAACAATCACAGGTTAGGTTTTGAATGATGAGCAGAACAACTCCACTTCGTTGATATATTGCAGATGACTGAAAGGCCTGTTGCACATCCTGAAAGTATAGTTTGACAGGCTATCTGGATTATATTATACAAAAATTGTTATAGCATAATAAAGACCGCTGAAGAGTAGGGTGTCAGCATCATCATTCTGGGAACACATTCAAAGCGCAAGAGTCTGATTATGGACGCGTTGCAGAAGAGGTTGTTGAACTATCACCATGCAGTGTTCTCGTGGTGAAGTAGCTAAATCTCATAGCCATAACAACCGATATTAAAGTTAGGTCTTATTGAGAGGCCAATCAATATTTTCATAAATTGTTAATCTGAGGACAGACAGTTTGGTTTTGGGAATGGTATAGGAGAATACCCCCAAAAGGAAATTATCTTAGAATGAAATATATCTAACCACTCAGGGTTATAAATAACCAGAATTTACAAAAATAAGCAGGAAAACTCACGGGTTTTAGTGTGAAAGGATATCAGACGCATAAACACTGAAATTCAGCTGGCAGTAACGTTAAGTTTGCCAGCTTGAATAAAGATATCCACTCGCCTAATGTGAAAATTGGATACTAATCTAAATTTTCAATAATCTTCATGATTTATCATCTGTTTTCCCCTATTATCTGTAAATTCTAAACTTTTCAAAACTTTGGTTTTAGTTAATATCTGTACACGTGTTGTGAACATAATTGAACATACAGAGGTGATATGAAATGTGTGAAAATGTCCTGCCAGATGGTGCATACGATATGCTAAAGAATAATGATGTTATTTTGCTTGATGTACGAACCCCTTCCGAACATGCTCAGGGGTATATTGATGGTGCAAATCTTATACCTGTGAACCAGCTGCCATATGTGGCTAACGAGTTACCAAAGGATAAGAAGATACTGCTTTACTGCAGAAGCGGCAGCAGAAGTTATTCAGCCTGCACATATCTAAGAGGTCTTGGTTTTAACAATGTCTCCCATATCAATGGGGGTATAATCTCCTGGCTTAGAATGGGACTTCCTATTACAGGTTCCCAGCAGAGTTATGGCTCATCAAGAATTGGCAGAAATATTATATAAGAGAACCTTAGGAGAATCTAAGGTTCCAAATATTTTTATATTGATTTTTATAAATTTTATGAGGATACGCTCAACTATTTAGTTATTCAGCCTGCCAGAATAGAGGTGAATCCCGTTGAGAGATGTCCTTAATGTTACACTCGTAGCACAGAGAAAGCTTTATGAGAGTATTAACACCACCCTCAATGCAGATGGTGCCGACCTTGTAGGAATCTATTACAGTTCTGAGCTTGACGCAGAGATAGGCTATCCATGGGTTAAAAGTGTCGTGATTTACGGGATTGGAGTAGAAGATGAAGCTCTTCTACTCAATGCAAAGCTGAGAAAGTGGAGTGAAAGGAAACAGTTTGTAGATATCCTGCTTGATTATATCGGTAACAGACTTGGTATGGAACTAACTGAAATGGGAGTTAAGGTGAAAGTGCTCTCTGCAGCCCTGCCAGAACTTGACCTTCGAAGACTAGCTGTAGATGCTGGGCTGGGTTTCTATGGAAAGAACAGCCTTGTAATAACTGAAGAATTCGGTCCAAGGGTGAGATTTGGAGGAGTCTTACTTTCAGTGCCCCTGAAACACTTCTCAATTGAAATAAATGAGAACCCATGCTTCCACTGCAATAAATGTGTCGAAGCTTGCCCGGCCAGAGCTCTCAATCATGGCTATAATCTGATGGCCTGTGACGAGTATAATTCAAGACTTAACAAACATAAAAAATGCACTATGTGTACAGATGTGTGCCCTGTTGGAAAGGAATAAATGCTTATACTATTTCAGGTGACAGCGCCCTCCCAACCATATCTGCCATGGCTTTAAAATCCTCATCACCTCATCACTAAGGCTCACAGCATCAACCTTCTTGAGTTCCACAACTATACCTCTATCATTTAATCTTTCATATCTGGGGCATGTGGTTATTAAACTCCTTCCTATGTCAGTAATCATACCATAGGCTCTCGCTCTGTAGGCCACCTTTTTTGGGTCGTTGCATAGTATGCCCACTGCTATACCTCTGCTCTCCTGAAATAATGCTTCAGGAATATCCTCCTTGATAACCACTGCTCCCCTGTAAAGGCTGTCAAGGACATGGTGTGCAAACTTTATTTCCTCGAGCAGACCTGAAGCCACCACTGGAGAAATTCTTGAAGCCTTTATTATCTCCATTGCACCATCTAGCTCTTTCCCGCCTATAAAACCTCCCGAAGTTAAATTTAATATCTTCGGAGCCCCTGTTGAGCACACCACAATATCAGCCCTGCCTGAGAAACTGTCCCCGAAAGCACCTGAAATATCCTCTATAGTTAAAACCCCTTCCTCTCTGCATATCCTCACAATCTCTTCCACAGGTTGTTCTGCCATGTACCCGGCAGAAGAGGTGAATAGAAAGGCACTGGGGTGGAACTTATGTATGGTATCTTCAAGCTTCTCAGGCTCTATAATTCCACGTTTGGTTTCCAATCCAACAACTTTTTTCCCCAACATCTCCGGAATGGTTTTAAAACTCTTCCATCCTCCCTGGTCTGGAATTAAAATCTCTCTCCCCGCTATCTTGACTGCAGCCAGAATTGCAGAATTTCCACTTGCCATAAGCCTGACTCTCCTACTGAGAGCTTCGGAGAGAACCTTCTCTGCCTCCTTAACCTGAGGGTGCTCTTCTGCTGACTCTACTCCTTCCCCAAGCTTCATGGCAGCTTCTGCCATAGCCTCCCTTGCCTTTAAGCTAGGCCTTCTATGCATGAACATAGTTTTTTATTATAATAATTGAAATAAATAGTTACCCTTTACTCAGAAACTATGCTCGGGAAGCTTAGTATAGTTGGTATAGGACCTGGGTATAAGGAGCACATCACTGCAAGAGCAAAGAAGGCAATTGAAGAAAGCAGTGTTGTGGTTGGGTATAGGAGTTATATAAAGCTCATAGAAGAGCTTGTCGATGATAAGAAGGTTTTCTCCTCTGAAATGAGGCAGGAGATTGAGAGGGCAGAAAAAGCTCTATCTCTCGCCCAAGAAGGTGAGAAGGTTGTTATGGTAAGCTCTGGCGATGCAGGGGTTTATGGTATGGCAAGTCCTGTGCTTGAACTAATGGCTGAGAAGAAGCTAGACGTTGATTTCGAAGTTGTTCCTGGTGTAACCTCAGCCCTTGCAGCCTCTGCTCTTCTGGGCGCACCTCTCGGCAATGATTTTGCTGTAATAAGTTTAAGTGACCTTCTAACACCCTGGGAGGTGATTGAGAAGCGACTTCATGCAGCCGGTGCTGGAGATTTTGTTATTGCCATATACAACCCAAAAAGTATGAAGAGAGTAAGGCAGATAGCTCTTGCAAGAGAAATACTTCTGAAATACAGAGATGCAGAAACACCAGTGGGTATTGTCGCAGATGCCTGCAGAAATGGCGAGAAAGTTGAAATAACCACCCTTAAGGAGATGCTTCATAAAGAGATTGACATGCTCACAACTGTTGTCATAGGAAATTCACATAGCTATATATATCAAAAATGGATAATAACCCCGCGGGGATACAGGGTTGGAAAAAGATGATAATGCTCCTTGGAGGAACAACAGAGGGCAGAGAAATAGCAGCTCTTCTAGAAGAAAGAGATTACCACTTCTTTATAACTGTAACAACTAAATTTGGAGAATCCCTTCTTGAGGGAGGAGATATCATAAGGGGAAAGTTGAATAAAGATAATATGCTAAGAGTTATGAAAGGTAGGAAGGTGAAACTGATAATAGATGCAACCCATCCCTTCGCTGTCGAGGCAAGCAGGAATGCCATATATGCGGCAAATATAGCAGGAGCTGAATATCTCCGCTATGAGAGGGAGAGTTTTCTGCCTGAAAATGCTACATGTGTTTCAGATTTAAAAGAGGCAGGAGAGCTTTCAGTGTGTTTTTCAAATATTTTTTATACTGCAGGAAGTAAAGGTTTAAGGGAATTTCTTTCCACTCTTGGACAGGAAAACAGTGTTGTTGTGAGAGTTATTCCCAGTCCAGAGATTATAGCAGAAGTCGAAGCTCTAGGTATTGCAAGAGAGAATATTGTTGCCATGAAGGGGCCATTCTCAAGAGCATTGAATAGAGCCCTTTTCTCAGAGTTCCGTGCTGATGCTGTGATTTCCAAAGAAAGCGGAGAGAAAGGTGGTCTTAGGGAAAAAGCCTTGGCCTGCAGTGATTTAGATATACATCTGATAATTATAAGAAGACCCAGAGTTGAGTACCCAAGAACTGTCAACAGCTATTCAGAACTCATGAAGACTATTGAAGAAATCCTTTAACTCAATCATAGCAAGAAGTCCCCTTGTATAATCTGGGGATGAATTGCTATTTTTTATCATTTTTTGCTAAGAATGCCAATTTGCATAAATGTGCAAGAGATAATGTAATCTATAATGGATATACCTATATTAATGCTAAAAACATATAAATTCAGGTTATATCCAACAAAAAACAGAACGATAAACTTGTTGAGACTGTAAACACCTGCAGGGAGCTATACAACAGTACTCTTGCTGAGAGAGAAAGACAGTCTGAGTTTTATATATTACCTGTAGAAAAACACTGGCTGACTTATAAAGACCAGCAAGAAACAAATGAGTATTTACCTCTCGTTCATAGTCAGGTTTTGCAGGATGTTATTCACAGGGTTGATAAGAGTTTTAAGAATTTCTTTAGACGTGTTAAAAAGCATGAAAAGCTTGGATACCCACGTTTTAAAGGCTATGCTAGATATAACAGTTTTACCTACCTACAGACAGGATTTTAAATTGTAGGTAAGAAACTGGAATTATCAAAAATTGGTGATATTAATATTAAACTTCATAGAAGTCTAAAAGGGAAGATTAAAACTTGCACGATAAAGGAAATATAGATGCATGATATGCAAACTTTTCTATTAGAATAGATGATTCCTTACCAGAAAAAACAGTGATAAAATCAGCAGTAGGTATTGGTGTGGGTATAAATCCTCTGGTTGCGTTGGGTAATAGAGAAAAAACAAAACCTCCAAAGTTGCAGTCAGAACACAAGCTGGCTAAAGAACAACGAAAACTATCACGAAAGCAGAAGGGGTCACATAATAGAAATAGACAAATGGTTAAAATGGCTAAGGTTCACAGGCATGTCAGGCAGCAAAGAATGGATTTTCATCAGAAACTTAGCAGGAAGTTTGTGGCTCAATACGATTTTATGCCTGTTCGAGGTCCAGCACAAGATACACCTATGACTCAGGAAGCGCCCGGCGTAAGCATGGAGTAGTTCACTGTGGTTAAGGCTTTCTCTACTGAATATGGGAAGATTTTTAAGAGAGGAACACAAGAGTTCAAAATCATGAAGTCGCCCTATCTGGGAAGAATAAACTTGAGATGGTGCAGAAATTGCAACCTGCCTGTACTCGGAAGGAGATGCTCAATATGCAGCAGTGAAACTGAAGAAGTTGCGATTTCACCTCCAGGTGACGTCAGACCTGCTTTTCTCAGTGATATTGAGCTTATAAACTCAACAACTCTTGAAAAATTTGGCTATCCTCTGATTAACCCAGACAGAATATGCCTTCTCAACAAGAGCTCTGGCTTTGACCGTTTCGATGAGATTATACAGGATGGTATTGTGGTTGGAAGCCTTTACTATGACCTTGAAAAAAGAGGTTTCTCCTTTTTACCTTCTCTTGAAGGAGCTTCAAGACTATATGCAGGGGGAAAGAGAAAGTTTGTAGAGGTTAAGGAGGATGTGCTCAAATTTCTGGAGAAAGGTAGTGTTCTCATGCCAGGAGTTGAAAGTTTCGATGAGAGCATAGAAACAGGAGACAGTGTAATTGTTATTTCCATGGATAGAGTTGTGGGTGTGGGTAAAGCGAGATTTTCGGGGAAAGAGGCAGAAAAAAGAGAGAAAGGTATGTTTGTCAAGCTCAGAAGATTTTCCCGGGATTTTGAAAGCAGAACTCTCTCAGGTAAAGGAAATCTGAAGAAAGTGATTGAAGCCAATCTTGAAGTAATTGATAGCTATGAAAGAGAAGCTCTTGATTTTATAAAGAGCACTGTAGAGAGAAATAAACTGCCTGTTGTTGTGGCATTCTCAGGTGGCAAAGACAGTCTTGCCACTCTTCTACTAGTTGATAAAGCTACTGAGAACTACAGAGTGCTCTTCACAGATACAGGTATAGAATTTCCAGAGACTATTAAAGCTGTGAGAAAGATTGTACCTGAGGATAAGCTTCTCATGGCTGAAGCAGGTGACAGGTTCTTCAAAGGAATTGAGGTCTTTGGATTTCCTGCAAGAGACTACAGGTGGTGCTGCAAAGTAATAAAGCTTGGGCCCACAGCTAAAGTTATAAAAGAGAACTTTCCTGAGGGCTGCCTCAGCTTTATAGGTCAGAGGCGTTATGAGTCCGAGGCCAGATCCAAGAGCAATAGAGTGTGGAGGAACCCCTGGCTTCCATTCCAACTTGGTGCTTCACCTATACAGAACTGGACTGCTCTCCATGTCTGGCTTTACATTGTGAGAGAGGGAGTCGAGATTAACGAGCTCTATTTCAGGGGCTTTGAAAGAATTGGCTGCTGGGCATGCCCAGGAAGCGAGGTGTCAGAGTTGATGCTAGTTAAGGATATTCACAGTGACCTCTATTCAATACTTGAGGAGAATCTTCTCAGGGAATATTCAAGAGAAGAGGCTGAACTTGGTTTATGGAGATGGCGCTCTCTTCCCAGCGGACAGAGACAGATGGCTGAGAATCTCGGAATAAATTTAGGGAAAAAAGGGATAGACTATATCCTGAATTATTCAGAAGAACGAGGTAAAATAACTGTAAAATTACCAGAGATTAAAGAACAGGAGAAATTTGTTAATATGCTCTTATCTCTCGGAAGAGTTGAAAGAGGTACGGATTATATAGAAGTTAAAGGAGTAAAAATTTTTGATAATTCAGTGGCTGAGGTTAAAAATTCTGGAAATTTCAGAAAAGTTATTGAGAGTATAATTGAAGCAAAAGAAAGAAGTGAGCTATGCCTTGGATGCGGTATCTGTCTTGCACAGTGCAAAAACAATGCCATAGAGCTTGATGAAACAGCGAGAATTCTCCCTGATAAGTGCAGTCACTGTTCAGCCTGCCACAACAGGTGCCCTGTAGTTAGATACAGAAAACGAAAGCTTGTACTTGAAAAGATATAATCCACATATAGCTTATCAGTTCCCAAACAGCCCTAAAATCAGCCGATTCACAAAGAATGGATTCTTCTCATCAGGTGTAATATGTTCCTCTCCAATAAGGTCAGCTGCAAGCTTTTTAATTGCAACTGCAGCAGGAGCATTTGGATTTTTAATCACCACAGGAACTCCAAAGGCACTGCTATGTTTAACCTCAGGATCTTCTGGCACAACAGCAAGTATAGGAGTTTCAAGAATATACTCTATCTCCCTAACTATCATGTCCATGCTGTCAAAGGTAGCTCTGTTCAGTACAATCCCGAGTACATGAGCTCCAAGCTTATTTGCGACTATCTTTGTTTTCAGAGCATCACTCATACTTGAAATCTCCGGATTTACAACAAGAAGGATTTCCTGAGCAGAAGATATAACTGTCATAACACCTCTTCCCAGACCTGCAGGAGCATCTATTATCAATATTTCAACTTCCTTCAGAATATTTATGACATCTTTCAGCTTATCAGGGTCTGCTTTTTTCATAGAGTTGAGAGGAATTCCTATCGGCACAACCTTAACACCACCAGGTACATCATATATTGCCTCTGATACATCAACCTCTCCGGCAAGAACATCGTAAAGCGTTTTATACACTCCTTCAAGACCGAATATAAGCCCCATATCCCCCATTTCGACGTCAGGATTTATAATAATCACGTCCTTACCAAATTGGGACAAGCTCACGCCCAAATTAGCTGAAATTGTAGTTTTGCCTGTACCACCCTTTCCGGAACAAACAGCTATAGAGATACCCATAACTTAGTCCTCTCTTTTAAGTGGTTTTGTGAGAAGCCACTCAACTGTCCTTACTAAGGTATCCTTTTTAAACGGCTTGCTTATATGCCAGTCTGCAAGACCTCTATCGAGACTTGTAACTTTATCTTCATCATCTGAACGTACTGTAAACATACTTATAATCACATCTTTAGTAGATGGATTCTCCTTAATCCTCCTTGAGACCTCCCATCCATCCATCTCAGGCATCATAACATCCAGCAGGAT
>QIGD01000079.1 GCA_003229935.1 Methanobacteriota archaeon
AACTTCTGCATCTTTTACAACGCCTCCTAATCAACCAATTGCTCTTATTCCTCACGGAACAAGCCCACGAATTTAGTCGTGGGTGATTGACTGTATATCACTACTATACCGTGATAAAAAGTTTTCTAGGCTTTTACTTTAAGGTTTATCACCATTCTTCAATAGCCTTCTCTATATTGTAAGTCCATTCTTTCATTGCTTTTCTCATAATTTTCTTTGCATCATCTTTGGAAACAGCAGCATACTCATAAGCCCTTCCTCTAACTCTTCTAACAGGTTTTCTGTAAGCCAAGCCAAAGGCTACAAGATTCTGGAGAGCTCTCTGAATTAAACTCCTACTTTTCTCTAACCTGTCGCTGAGTTCATTTGGTGTACCTGGCTTTTCTAGCAGAGCAAAGTAGAGCTCACTTTCCATCTCTCTTATGCCAAGCAGACACTGCATTACAAAGTCAATAGTATGATCATGTGCACATATTATACTTTTTGCTTCCAGCATATCAATTCCTCAGATGTGTTCAAATAAGTTGAATATGCTAATTGATAATTCAACTTTAAATTTATAACTTTAATATATATAAATAATTAATTGAAGGCGAGATATATGAAGAAGCTGGCAATAGTTATACTGCTTAGACTGTTGGTTCTGGCAGCTGAATGTACAGGAAGCAAGAAAGCATGAGGGTATGAGGCAGAATTATCTCAGGCTTTTTAAATTATGTAATGCCTATTCTTGCAATGTTCTATGTTACCTGATGCCCTCCATGTAAGATGTAAAAACCTGTCATTAATGAGCTGCAGAGAACATATTCAGGAAAGCTGAATGTTGTGTATATTGATGTTGGTAAATACTCTGCTTTGGCTTATAAATATGGGGTTAGAGGTACACCGACAATGATGTTTTTTAATGGTAATGTTCAGCTTGTTTAAGTATATTTTGGTTATACTGATAAGCAGGAACTTCTCAATATTATAGGTAAGCTGGTGAGGTGATAGGATGGATGAAGTTGAACTTATAAAAAAGAAAAAACTTGAGGAAATGTTAAATAGAACTTCCAAACCGGAGCAGGAAACCAGAGTGGAATATCCTGATTCACCTGTTTATGTAAATGATTCTACTCTGGAAGAAACTGTGAAGAAGTACCCGCTCCTTCTGGTTGATTTTTATGCTGATTGGTGTGCTCCTTGTAAGATGGTTGCACCAGTTCTTGAGGAGATAGTAAAGAAAGATTTACGTGGGAAACTGGTGGTGGCAAAGATAAATGTTGATGAAAATCCAAAGTCGGCAATGAAGTATAAGGCTATGAGCATACCAACTATGATAATATTCAAAAATGGCCAGATAGCCGACAGGATTGTGGGAGCGCTCCCAAAGTCTGCTATACTTTCGAAAATCAGAAGATATCTATAATTATTCCTTTTTACCTTTTAGCTCTTCCACAAATTTTGTCTCAATTTCTTTGAGGTTTAAATTTTCTTTGGTTTCTTTAAACTCTTCAGTCAGTTCTCTTTCTGCCTCTCTGGAAGCTCTTTTGAACTCTCCTGAAGCCTTACCAATGCTTCTGGCTAACTCTGGAAGTTTATCAGGACCAAACAGTAAAAGGGCTACAATAGCTATAATTATAACCTCACTATTTCCTATCATTTTCTTCTTCCTTCTTTTCTTCCTTCTTTTCCTCTTCCTCATCAATACCCTTTTTAAACTCTACTCTGGCCTTTCCAACACTCCTCGCCAACTCTGGAAGTTTATTCCCTCCAAAGAGCACAAGAACTACGAGAAGTATTATAAGTAACTCATTCGTGCCTATCATCTTAGTCACCTAAATGACTATATAATTTAACTTCATTTAGAGATTCTGTATAGAACTTTTCTATTGCTTTAATGTCATCTTCTGTAAAATCTCGTTTATATTTATCCTTAGAGAGTTTTTTGCCTGTGTTATACTCCCATTCCTCACCTGCAATACTGAACTTCTCCTGCACCTTGTCTCTGTATAACTCTGGGATTACATTGAAAGCACAGAAGGGTACTATCCTTCCATCAGGTAATGCATAATGAACTGAGCACTTCTTGACTCTATCTATGTCATAATTGTATGCATCTTGGAAATGCATCATTCCTATAAACAGGGAACCTTTATTGATCCCTTCAAGCTCTTGATAGGAACCTCTGAAGAAAGACGACAGAAGTATTTTCTTAAGGTCAAGGTTCTCTGGTATTGTTTTCTCATCTATAAATTCTGATATTCTTCTGAGAGCCTTTACAATTGCTATCCCTCTACCAGCAATGTTTAATCTGCTTTCTTTAACCTCTTCTTCAAGTTCCTGGAGGTAATCAAAAAATCCTTTCAAATCGAAGAATGTGGGGAGAGATACTATACTGTCATTATCTATAAATACATAGGTTGCCATACCGCATGCAAAGTGGGTTGATAGGCGATATTTATGAGTATTGAATAAAGCTTCCATAAATTCTGTCAGTATTGCTGTGCTAGGGACAGGGAAGAAGTCACTTCTGGCGACAGCTCCTCCGGTCTGTTCCTCTATCCTCTTTATCACATCTGGAATTGTAATCCTCCTTCTTTCTCTTTCGTCTCTGGGCATTTTTCCCACAAGGGAAACTGGTTGAAAGTTAACACCTCTTATAACATCATTATTTGCCAGAGCAAATTTGATAATATCTCCAATTTCATGGTCATTTACTCCTTTTATTATAGTCGGAACAAGCACAATATTCAGATTTGCTTTTCTTGCATTTTTGATTACTCTTGGAATTTCATAATAGTTTTTAGGATTTGTCTTTCTACTTATACCATCAAAGCTCATGTAGAGTATAACATGACCACCATTTGCAGCTTTTTTAACCCTCTGTGCAAACTCAGGGTTTCGTGAAATTTCTATTCCATTGGTATTGAGAAGGATGTTCATAAATCCCTCTTCTCTGGCAGTTTTTATTATATCAATGAGGTCATCTCTCAGAGTGGGCTCTCCTCCTGTAATCTGAACAGCCTCTGTAGCTACTGGTTTTTCTTTCCTTAAAACCCTGAACATCTTCCTTATAGTTTCCATATCTGGCTCATAAATTCTGCTTCCTTCTTTTGCATAGAAGAAACAGTACCAACAGTTCAGGTTGCACCTGTTTGTGACCACAACATTTGCTAGACCTGTATGGCTCTCATGCTCTTCACAAAGTCCACATTTGGTGGGGCAGCTTTTCCTTGGATTGAAGACATTGGGATTTAGAATTTTCAATCCTGTATTAGCAAACTTCTCTGCGCTGTGATAAAGCTCTGCATCTCCCCAGTAAATCTCTTCGAAGTTTCCATGCATCTTGCATTGTTTTTTAATAAAAATTTTATTGTCTTTTTCGTAGACTATTGCATTTAAAATATTAACTTTTCCTACTGATAGACATTCTGGGCAAATCGATTTTGTGTATCTAAGTATTTTTGAATCATCATGTAGTAAAAAAATAGGATTTTCTGCAATATCTTTCGATATGTGGTTTACGCTTTCCATGTTAGCACTCCTCCTAGAATATTATAATTCAAACAGTCTTAAAGTTTTCTGTTGGAGCAGTAGATAGCAGAATTGATAAATATATTTGCTTTTAGAATAATAGGTTATTCCACTAAAAGTTTATATACTAATACGTACTAAATTAAAAACATGGGAATCATAGAAATCAAAGACAGAAGAATTAATGAGATTTTGAAAAGAAAAATGATAAGAGGAAATGCTGAAAAGCTAAGAGAGTTCAATGCAGAATATCAAGAAAATGGAGTTGGAATCCACTCAAGATATACATATATTTTATATCTCTGCAAATTAAACATTTTTCTTAAAAAACCTTTCAAAGAGGCAGAAAAAAAAGATATTATCAATTTCATGCATTCACTAACTCTGAATGAAAATTCTAAATCAGTTGTAAAACAACGAATTAAAACGTTTTATAAGTGGCTTAATGGAGGTACAACCTCACCTCCAGCAGTAAAATGGATAAAAATCAAATCAAAACAACCTGAAAAAATTGACGCTGCAAACACATTGAAACATGATGATATATTGGCTATGATACAAGTATGCCCAAAAAGCAGAGATAAGGCTATATTATCCTTATTGTATGAATCAGCTTGCAGAATCAGAGAATTTACAGGATTGAAAATTAAAGATTTTCAAATCGAAGGAAATACAGCATGGCTGAAAATAGAAGGAAAAGGAGGAATAGTTAGAAAAATTACAATAATCAATTCTGTGCCATATATCACAAGATGGCTGAACGACCACCCAGATAGAAATAATCCAAATGCACCACTTTTTGTAAGTAGAAATGTGAAAAAATTCACCAGAGCAGGCATTACCTCAATAATTTTGCAGTATGCAGAAAAATCAAAAATCAAAAAACCTGTGAATCCACACTGGTTCAGGCACAGCAGAATTACAGAAGTTAGTCAGATTTTCAATGAAGCTGAATTGAGAAATTTTGCTGGTTGGACTGCTACTTCGAAAATGCCAGCAAGATATATACATGAATCTGAGGATATTATGGCAGAAAAACTAAAAAAAAGAGCAGGAATGAAAATCAAAGAAAAAATATTTCAAGATGAATTAAGACCAAAAGTATGTGTATATTGTGGTACTGTTAATGAAGCAGACAGCAATTTTTGCAACAAATGCGCTTCTCCTCTGAATACAAAAGCTGCTATGGAATCACAAGAAACAAAAGCAGAACTTGCAGTTGAAATAGCTAGAATGAAAACAATAGAAGCGAAACTGGAAACTTTTGATAGTATGGTGCTGGAAATGAAAGCATTAAAAGATCAACTTCTGGATAAGAATAAAAACCCTAAAAATCCATCATTTTAAAAAATTAATAAAAAAGGAGGTAGAAAAATGGATATTGAACATTTTCACTTTTCCCACGCTCTCGGGGAACCCTTATATGACCACCGTCAAATCTTTATATATTAATGTTCAAAGTTTTAGGAGTACCGGCAAGGCTTAAGTCTGTGTTTGGAGAATTCAGGAATGAATTCACCAACCCAAGTTATCAATCTTTACTCGAGCGTAACACAAGAGGAGTTAATCCCTAATTATAAACATTTCTGTAAAATACTTTTATTCACGTTCAGTCACGTTCACCCTTATTTTTCTAGGACAGAAGAGACAGGTTCACCCCAATTGTGTATATGTTTCATTTATATATCAAATGGGAGGGAAAGTGAACCATGGTAATAGAGATTTACCAGACAGAAAAATCACTAAAGAATGCATTAAACAATATAGAGAATCTCCAGATACCTGAGAGAAATAAGGAATTAATTTAAGAATTCGTTGATAACGCTCTTGTAGGTTGGAATGGAGAAAAACTCAGCAAAAAAAGGGTACTCAAATACATTTCTGTTTTGAAACAGATTGCATTGATTCTTGGTGAAAAGGAGTTTGATTATGTTACCACCATAGATATAAAGAAGATTCTGCGGATTATAGATGATAACCCTAAGAAGGGAGAATGGGCACAATACGACTTTAGAATTCTGATTAGAAGATACATTATATGGCTCAGAGAAGAACATCTGAAAGCTCTTTCAATGATTAAGCTCGGAGTTCTTCGCTATGCTTTTGAAGTGCTTAAAATCAAGATAAAACAACCAGATAAACTTCGTGACAGGAATACAATTCCTTCAAAAGAATATATCACATATATGAGGGAGGCTGCAATAAATCCAAGAGATAGAGCCCTCCTGGCCCTCCTGGAGAATGTTGGGTAACAGACAGATAAAGCATGTCGAATTTGACGACATCAGCGCAAAAGATATATATGAGTGATAAAACATTGCGTGGGGAGCCTGTGAGGCTCACTTGGAGTGCCGCCTTCCTGCGTGAATGGATTGGCGTACACCCTTAAAAATGATATTGAAGCACCTCTGTGGGTTAACCTGCAAAAAACCAGTGGGGGAAAGCCTGTGCCTCTAGACTATAATGGTCTGAGAGGTATCGTCAAAAGAGCTATAGTAAAGCACAACAGAAGGGCAAAGGAGAACGGTTTACCAGAGATTCCTCGTGATTACGGTATGCATGCGTTCAGATATTACGCTCAGATCCGTGATGAATTGAACGGAGTACCAAGGAGTGTACAAATACGCCAACGTGGCTGGACATATAATTCTAACATGCCTTCCAGATATGCCCGTCTGGTATCAAAAGATGTTGATGAATTTTACAGGAAAAAGCTTGGAATAAGTGATATTGGAGAGGAAGAGCAACCGTATCCATGCCCACGTTGCAGAGAAATCAACTTGCCAAAATCAAGATTTTGCCAAAGATGTGGTATGCCACTTACAAAGGAAAGTATGAAATACAAAGACGAAATAACGACTCTTGCCTTGAGGATGCTTAAAGACCCTGAACTGAGCAAAGAGATTCTT
>QIGD01000080.1 GCA_003229935.1 Methanobacteriota archaeon
GATTAAAAATCATTGTTATAATTTTAAAATGGAGGTAGGGCAATTCCTCCCACCTATGAAGAGGTGGGTTTCCTTGCCCAGATTATCATGACACGGCAGAATGATAGAGAGCTTCAGAAGATGAGGGAAACAATTGATAAAATTGACGAAAAAATAGTCTCTCTTCTAGAGGAGAGACTTAAAATCGCACATGAAGTTGGGAAATATAAAAGGAAGAGGAGTATAAATATTGAAGATTCCTCACGAGAAAAGGAAGTTCTCAGTAGGGTGGAGAAACTTGCCCGTGACCTCAATAAAGACTTTCTGACAGATATATACAGAAGGATAATTCTTGAAAGTAAAAGAGCCCAGAGGCAGGGAAAGATATCAATACTGGGTCCACGTGGCACTTTTTCAGAAGAAGCTGCCTATAGATTTATGACTTCACCAGCTCTTGTTCTTGCCAGAGACCTCGAAGAGATTTTTAATTTTGTTATCAATGGAGAAGTTGAATTCGGCATTATACCCATTGAAAATTCTATCGAAGGTTCTGTACATATTGCCCAAGAGCTTTTAATTAAAAGAGAGGTGAAGGTATATTCAGAAATAATTCTTGAAATAAACCACTGCCTATTAACTCTAGAAGGAGTAAGTTTAAAAGATATTAAAGAAGTTATTTCCCATCCTCAGGCTCTTGCTCAGTGCAAGCAGCTAATAAGAGACCTAGGAACAAAAACAAGAAATGCTCCTTCAACTGCAGATGCTGCTAGAGAAATCAGAACAAAAAAACTTGGAAATTTAGCAGCCATAGCACCTCTTGCCTCTGCAAGGCTCTATAATCTCAAAATACTTAAAGAGAATGTCCAGGATGTAAAAGAAAATAAAACACGATTTTTGGTAATTTCACAGACAGACCACAAACCCACAGGGAAAGACAAAACATCAATAATTCTCTCTCTCAGGAATAAGTCTGGAGCATTATATGAAACTCTCAAAATCTTTGCAGAAAATGGAATAAATCTAACAAAAATCGAATCAAGACCTTCCAGAAGAGCTCTAGGAGACTATGTATTTTTTATAGACTTAGATGGACACAGGAAGGAGAAGAATATCAAGGAAGTACTTGAAAATCTCAGATTAACTACTTCTTTTTTAAAAGTTCTTGGGAGTTATCCAAGAATAGAATAGATAGAAATTAACTATTCACTCCTCCTTATCAAAAAACAATTCTCCTTCTTCATATCCATCTCAGGTAACTCCCGCATAGTCTCCTTCAGCTTTTCTGAATTGAGGTTTTCAGCAACCCTTTCAAGAGCTTCAATCTGGTTGTAATCATGCTCAAGAAGAGTTTCTAAGAGAATTGCTGCTCCTCTATAAAAATCCATTTCAACTACCTCACCAGTGTAACTCTGAATATCCCTGACATCACCTCTGAACTTCTCTGCAATGCCCTTCTTGAACTCCGGCACAGCCACGTCATCACATAGCCAGGGAAGCCAGTGAATCATATGTTTATGGAGGAAATCTTTCTGCATATTTAGAAGCTCAATAGCCTTCTCTCTGTTTCCACTCCTCCATGCAGAAACCTCATCATCTATGAGCTTGAGCATAAATTCTATCTCAAGCTTTGCCTCATCTGGCGGAAGATTTCCCTTAGCTTTGAGTATATCATAACCTTCCTTTTCATACAGGCTTTTAACTTCAGCCGTCAGTTCACCCATTATCTGCTTCTCGCTTCTATATACACTCTCGTAACCCGAAAGATAAGGCAAAAGGTCATCATCAAATATAGTAAATCTTTCAGCTTCAATATCCCTGTAAAACTTCTCAGGTTTTGTCTCTGCAAAAACCTGATTTATACCTGCAAGAAGTCTGGCAGCCATATCCACCTTTTCATCTTCAAAAAGGTTATCAAAAACAGACAGAACCTTTTTTAAATATTCTCCTTTCTGAACCTCATGAGAAAGTTCTCTGGTAGGCTCTGTAAAAGCCCTGAACATCTGGAAATAAGCATCCCTCCTTAAAGCCTGAACATCTGCATATGCACCCTCATCTTGAGGGAAAAGAGGTTTATGGGATATATTGGGCTTTTTATCCTCAATAAACTTTACCCAGTGGTCTCTATCCTTTATATTCATTGAATTTATCCAGAATAGATATTTGAACTTCTTAATGAAAGTCTTCCAGTCCCTAGCAAGTTCAGGGTCATAATACCATCTTATGTGATCATTTTCTTCAAATATATCTCTAGGTTTGGCTGGCATATTAACACCTCTTATTTAATAAAGTAAGTACATACTTAAACAAATTTAGAAATAGAAAAAATATAAATTAAAAGAGAGTTACTTCTGTTTTAATGTTGATATTGGAAAATCATCATTGGGCATAGCATAAAAAACAGAACCTATCCTGAAAACTCTCCTTTTATCTTTAATATCTGAGATAAATCCTTTCAGGTCTCTGTAATAGCCAAACTTCATTGCCTCAGTGGAACACTTGGTAGAACATGCGCCCCACAAACCTTCATAAACCACTTCTTCAACTTCATCTCTCTTTTCAGCAAGCTTTCTTCCAACAAGTACCTCACCATTCTCATTTACAAGCCTGCCTTTGTCATCCCTCTTAACATTGCCTATCTCATCATAGGCAACAGAGGCAACACCAACATTATCATAAGAATACCTGTGGATTTTCTTAATGTCTTCCCTGACGTATGTCTTCCTGTAATCTACTCTATGCATACAGAAGTCACACTTTATAACCTTACCTGTTTTTGAATCATATTGGGGTGCACCATAGGGACATGCCTGCATACAGCGCTTGCAGCCTATACAGGCTTCGCTGTCCACAAATACAATGCCATCTTTTCCACGCTTCTGCATGGCACCAGTGGGGCATGATTCGACACAGGCTGCAGGTGAACAGTGATAGCAGGGCATTGGCATATAAAGTGTCTTAACTCTTCCATCAACCTTCTTCGGACCTATCTGAATAACTCTTATATTTCTTGGACCCATACCGAGTTCATGCTCCATCTTGCAGGAGGTCTCGCAGGAAAAGCAGCCAATACATCGTTTAATGTCAATAAACATAACAACTGTGCTATCACTGGGCTCCCTCTGGTCAACTTCCTGCATACCATAACCTTCAAAAACCTCTACATTCATTTAACTCTCTCCTTCTCGGGAACTCTATCTATGGGAATACCATTATTATCCCAATCCCTATAAACTGCACTTGCAGGTGAAACAAGTAAGTTGTCAACATCTTTGGCAAAAAAAACAGAACCAACTTCAATGGCTCTTATTTCTCTAATTTTAGTAAGTCCAAATTTCCATGTGTTTGAAGGGGCAATAATAAGTTTTTTAAAATAACTGGGTATGGGCTCTTTAAGCATCGCAGGTACGGTTTTTTTCCTTTTTTCCTGAGATTTTTTACTCTTTAGTGATGACGCCAATTCAATGCCTCCTTATAAAAATGAAACCAGCAAATTTTAAAAATAAAAATTTAAAGAGATGGGGGGTTATCCCCTTACTTCTTAACTACAGCCTTGGTTATGTGGGTTACCCTCTCTGGCAGCTTCCCTGGCTTAAGTCTTATTCTCGGTATGAAAAGAGTCTTTTCAGGGAAGGAATATGCTGGAGAAGTCAACAGGTCAGTGTCTGGCTTGTTGTTGAAGAACACATTTGTGGCCATTATAGCATTGCGCTCTCTGAAGTATGTCATTATATCTGCTGGATTTCCAAAATAGAGAGCACCTACTGAACACTTGGTCACACAGGCTGGCTGTAAACCCTTGTCAACTCTGTGCATACAGTAGTCGCATTTTATAACCTTACCTGTTCTTGAATCCCACTGAGGTGCACCGAAGGGACATGCCTGCATACAGCGCTTGCAGCCTATACAGGCTTCGCTGTCCACAAACACAATACCATCTTTTCCACGCTTCTGCATTGCACCAGTTGGACATGATTCAATACAGGCTGCTTGGCCACACATAAAGCAGTTCATTGGGTAGTACATTGCCTTGGTATGCCTGCCCACTTTCTTCGGACCTATCTGAATAACCCTCATTCTCCTTGGGCCCATCGGGTCCTCATGCTCCATCTTGCAGGAGGTTTCACAGGAAAAACAACCTATACAGCGCTTGAAATCAACAAAGAAGGTAAGGTGATCAGGTATCACACCCCACCTTACTGCACCCTGGCCCTCAAAAAGACCTATCTTCTCATTTTTTTCAAGCCCCTGTAATGCAGTCTCCTGATCAGTGTTGTACAGAGCATCCTTATCCGTGTAAAGCTCGACCATCTTTAACACCTCCTATTTTGTCTCCCATTTATCTCTGGGCACACCTACATAGTAGATACCAGAGCCTTTCTGGGTAAGCCTTGTGTATGTACCCAGAGAAACACTTTTCTCTTTCTCAGGATCAAGGTAGTCCTTGGGTGCTCTCTTAACCTTGGAAAGATATTCCTTAGTTTTCTCAACAGCATTATCCGGGTCACCATCTAGACGATATACCCTGACAAGATTGCACTTGTACTGAGCCTGAGTATAGAAGGGGTCTTTGACTGTGTTATCTACAAGCTCGTTGATATTGCTGTAGGGATAGAAGGGCTGATACTTATCAAATCCTTCCGGACCCCATACTTCACCCTCATCTACCATCTCATTCACCCAGGCAGGACCAATTATTTTACCGTAGTCGTTTTCAACAACAACTGTATCGCCATCTTTTACATTGAGAACCTTTGCGGCATCAGTGTGAATGTTGATAAACCTGTGGGGCTCAAGCTCGACCATCCATGGCCACCAATGACCCATCTCATGGAAGTGAGCCACAAGTCTACCTGTGCAGAGTATAAGTGGATACTTCTCCCACAAATCAGGCCTTGCCACAGGAGCATTGTTGGGCTCAATATGGATTGGCATTGGATACCAGCCTATCTGCTCAAGAGCAGCAGAGTATAGTTCAACTTTACCGCTGGGTGTCGGGAATCGCTTATCAGTACCTGGATAGTTAACTCCTTCTTTGTACATAATCCACTGGGCACCTCTGATAGTAGCTTCCGGGTCTGAGAACATCATAGACTCATCCTTGGTCTCAGCAGGCCACATAACTCCACCTTTTGGAGACTTCTCCGGGTCCATTAAATCATCAGTAATTCCGGACACAAAGCTCTCCTGAGAGTGGAACCAGTTCTGGCACACCCTTTCATTTATCTCTATTGTGGTACCAGGATATTTTGTATCATCAGGTACAGGATTTCCGAACTCATCTTTGGTTGCCCACCAGCTCTTACCATCGGGAGTATAGTATGCATCACCGAATTCAAAGCGCTTTGCTAGGCCAGCCCAGAAGTCTATATCTGCACGGCATTCCCACTGCCTATCAATTACCTGATTATGCCACTGTACAAGCCTGTTATTTCCATGGTGCACAACACCAGCATGCTCAAAGAAGCTCGTAATCGGGAATGCAGCATGCATCCAACTCATTGTCTCATTTGGATGGAAACTCAGATGTACACCAAGATACAGATTCTTCATATACTCTCTAACTTTGTTGTTATGAGGCCACTGCACAGCATGGTTACCATTCCAGATAAGACCTTTAACAGGATATGGCTTGCCTGTATAACCAGGGTCTATTGTGCAGGCACTTGATGTATCTCCCCATGGTATAATTTTATCAGATAGCTGAGGCTCTTTGATATTTGCAACATAATTTTTCAAATCTTTACCCGCACTCAACACAGGTCTGCAGTTGTGGAGCCAGTTCCAGCCACCACCTTTCATACCAACATTACCTGTTATAGCCACAAGAGACTGGTATGATGCATTTCCATTACCTGCATTGTACTGCTGGGCAGTACCGAGACAGCCTGAGAAGTGAGTTCTCCTAGGGTAAGCCATCAATTCGGCAGTCTTTCTGATATCTTCAGCAGGCACCCAAGTGATATTTTCTGCCTTCTCTGGAGTATAGTCTTTAACAAGTTCTGCATATTTCTCAAAGCCAACTGTCCACTTATCAATAAACTCACGGTCAATACCATCAATTTCATGAATCAGCACATGGGCAATTGCATTACCTAGATAAGCATCAGTTGTAGGTCTCAGTCTCAGTGCAAGGTCAGCCTTTGCCATAGTTGCATTGAACCTCGGGTCAACCACAATGAACTTTGCACCCTGTCTCTCCTGAGCTTCAATCCACCATTTCATAGTGATAACTTCAAGAGCTGCTGCATTCGACCCGGAAATGAATATAGTATCACTGTTCATCGCGTCCTGAACCGGGTTGAAAAGCCTTAGAAACTCCTTGGCACCATAAACATACTGCCCTCTTGCACCTGGACTTTCACAGCAGAGTGGGGCCCTGACCATATATATTTGGTGTACCATACATGGCAAGGAATCTTGAACCGCCAAGCTTATTACCATAACTACTCCTTCCTGTTCTGTGAGCTGCAACAGTATGATTACCCCACTTTTCTCTTATATATTTAAGTCTCTCAGCAACAAAGTCCAGACCTTCATCCCATGTAACCCTTCTAAATTTCCCATTAACATTGTCCTCTCTGATTACCGGGTACTTTGCCCTTAGAGGGTTATAAGCATGCTGAAAGTTAGCTGTTCCTTTTGGACATACACTTCCATAGTTCTGTGGATGTTCCTCATCACCCCATATATCTACAATTCTGCCATCTTTTAAAAATACTTTCAACCCGCAACCACTTTCACACATGTTATCGCAGGTTGTATATCTCATTGTATCGTAGTCCTTCACGGACTCCTGCGCTCTCTTTAATACTACCAATGTTTCACCTCCAACCTTTCAGTTGTTACATTAAAGTGGTCGACCATATAGTCAACCATATCTACCAAGATAGACAGATGAGAATTTATCCAAACATCCTATATATATTTTCCCTATATGATTGCAAAACCATACACAACCACAGGTAAGATTATGGGTATAACAGCTATAATTCTTGCAGGAGGAGAAAGCAGAAGAATGGGCAAGGACAAGAGAACACTTACATTAGGCAATAGAAGCTTTCTGAGGGCAGTTTATGACACCATGGAAACATTCACTCAGGATATAATTATTTCCTATTCTTCTCCCCTGCAGAAAGGTGAAAAACTGAATGCTATTAATGTATATGACGAGATTAAAGGAGCTGGGCCACTGGCCGGGTTGATAAGCTCTCTGAAGGCTGCAAAGAACGAAACAGTAGCCTTTGCACCAGTCGATGCACCTGCAATTTCCCCTGAATTATATATATATATGATTAATGCTCTCGAGAGTTTTGATGCAGTAATTCCAAAGAAAGGGAATTATATTGAACCCCTGATTGCTGTATATAAAAGAGAGGAATTTCTAAATGCATGTGAAAAGACATTATATGCAGGATATAAACATGTACGAAAAGCTGTTGAAAGACTTGAAAAGGTTAGATATGTAGATGTTGAAGAATTCAGGCAGTTTGACAGGAATTTGTTATGCTTTGAAAATGTTAACACACCTCAAGATTACTCAAGGCTGAAAAATATTCTGGGGTAGTTCGATGGAAGTTAGAGAGAAGGGTTTTAAAATGCTGACACCAGTGCCTGAAGCACTTGAAATGCTTCTAAAACTTGCTGAACCTATAGGTTACAATCAGGTTACAGTAAGGGAGGCTCTGGGCAGAGTTCTTGCAGAGGACATCATCTCGGAAAGAGACATACCTCCATTCAACAGAGCAGCTATGGACGGTTATGCCGTTCGAGGAGAGGATACCTTTGGTGCAACCCAGACAAACCAAATTTACTTCAAAGTAATCGGCGAGGTTCTAACAGGTCACCCCGAGGATATTGAAGTGGGCAGATTTGAGGCTGTAAAAATCACAACAGGCTCTCCAGTACCAAACGGCGCTGATACCGTGGTAATGATAGAGTATATAAATGAGCTTGGAGACGAGATAGAGGTTATGAGGGTAACTCCTCCAGGAAACAATGTGTCTCTCAGGGGTGAAGATGTAAAAAAGGGTCAGCTTATTATTAAAAAGAGTAGAAGAATAAATTCTCAGGAAATTGCCATGTTTTCAGCCCTTGGTACAGGACATATTAAAGTTGTGAGAAAGCCAGAGGTAGCTGTGATTTCAACCGGAGATGAACTTATAGAGTCTGGCAAGGAGCTTGAGGCAGGCAAAATTTATGATGTTAACAGCTTCGCTCTGGAGGCTCTCTCTAAAGAAGCAGGATGTAATGTTGACAGAATCGGCATTCTTGAAGATAACTATGCAACTCTCAAAGAAACTATTAAAGCTCTTGATGGCTATGATATCATTCTAATAAGCGGTGCCACAAGTGTGGGCAAAAAGGATGTCATTCCGATTATAGTAGAGGAGCTTGGCAGGGTTTATGTCCATGGGGTTGCAATGCGCCCAGGCGAACCTTTGGGCTTCGGCAGAATCGGAAAGAGTATCGTATTTATGCTACCGGGCTTTCCTGTTGCCAGCATAGTGGGTTTCGAAACTTTTGTTAGGCCTCTAATCCAGAAGCTCTTAAAAACACATATAAAGGTACCTTACAGGAATATTAAAGTAAGGCTTAAAAGAAAGATTTCCTCCGAGCTTGGAAGAAGAGATTTTGTCAGGATGAAGGTTACAGAGCAGAAAGATGGTTACAGTGCAGAGCCTCTGAGAAGCTCTGGCTCAGGCATAGTCTCAAGCCTTGTGAGAGCTCAGGGTTTTGTTATTGTACCAGAGAATACTGAAGGGGTTGAGCAGGATGATGTTGTAGAGGTCTTCCTTTTCAGAGATATAGAAGACTGACATACTCCCACGACTAAAGAGGCTGTCCCGTAATCAAAAATACTACGGGAAATAAGCTAAATTTAGCCTTTATTGTCTAAAATAAGAGTAATTGTCGGACAGCCTCTTTAGTCGTGGGTGATTGACGGTCAACTAAAACATATTTTTACCTGCACCACTTTTAACAACGAGCACAGGTATCTCTGAGCGGTGAACCACCTCTCGCGAAACACTGCCGAGCATGAACTTGCTTATACCCCTGCCATAGGAAGCCAGCACAACTAGGTTGTAATTGCCCTCTTCTATTTCCTTCATTATCTCATCAGCCACTCTCCCCTTACGTACCTTTGTGTCTGCCTTTATCCCATAATTCTCAAGAATTTTTACACCGGTTTCAAGAGACTTGCTCACAGCCTTTGGCGTGCCCAACTTTTTGAGCCTGTGAATATCGCCCTTGAAAAGCTCGAAGTATTCGTTATATTCTTCATACCTCTTTTCAAAGTCTGGTATCACACGCAAAATAGTTACCTCAGGGCCCGTATGCTTTAGAAGATAGCCAGCCTGATCTATTGCTTCCTCCGCAAAATTCGAGCCATCAGTGCAGATGAGAACTTTTATTTCTTTCCCTCCATAATAATAAGATTTACATATAAAGTATTTAAATTTTGGGCGTGAAGATGACTCAGGAAAAAGCAGGATAATCAATGCATCCGGTAAGATTTGAAGGACACACTAAATAATATTTGTTTTAACAGAAATATGTCATTATCTATACTCATATTGCATAGAATCTCCCTGTATTCCTTTTTGTACTCTTTTTTATCTTTTTGTTATCTTCACCCTTTATCTCCTCAATAACCTTAACGCTCTCCTCAATAAAGGCAGGCTCATTTCTCTTTATCTGTTTCACAGGGCTCAGGTATGGGCTGTCTGTTTCAAGAATGATACTTTTAAGAGGAAGGCTTTCAGCCAACTTTCTGTGATGCTTGGAATAACATAGGTTTGTAGCAAGGGATATAGAATAACCCCCTTCCAGAATCCGCTCTGCAAGACTTATACTTCCAGAATAACAGTGAAACAGTGCCTTTTCCACGTCAAGCTCAAGAAGAATTTCGAAAGCCTCTTTTTCAGCATCTCTGCAGTGAATAACAGCCGGAAGTGAAAGTTCTAATGCAAGACTAAGAAACTCTCTGAAAACACTTTCCTGTTTTTCACTTTTATGCTTGAGATGATAATCCAGACCTATCTCACCAACTGCCACAATATCACCTCCCGAAGCAATCTTTTTAATCCCCTCTATAATATCCCGTGGCACGGAAGGTGCCCTGTAGGGATGTACACCTATAGAAGTATATATATTATCATATATAGAAGAGAGTTCAAGAGACCTTAAAGCAGTGTAAACCGAAACTGCACTATCCACCATTGAAATACCCACACTTGCGGCTCTGGCTATAACCTCCTCCCTATCACTATTGAACTTTTTGAAGCTTATATGACAGTGGGCATCCAGCATGTCTTATAAATTTCAATCATTTGTTATATATTTGACTATGGTTCTAGAAGAATATGAGAACCAGCTTGGGCTTGAGGAGGATTTTAAAAATATCTCTCTAAAAGTTGCCTCTGACGTACTTGTGAACTATCCACGACTAAAGTCGTTGGTTTTCTGCGATGTCTGTCATAAAAGCAGGCTTTCATATTAAAAAGTTTAATGAAGGTATAGAAGATGCCGTTTCTGTTGAAGAACTCAGAGAGTACTTTGAAACATAAGATAAAACCCTGACTATACATATCTGAAATTATAGCCCGGAAAGATGGGAAGAACCTTTGTTATCTATATTGAAATTAACAACTCTGAAATCTTCAGTCAGAGAAAGAGGCTCCTATCAAAAGCTAAAGACTACAATCTTATCCCCATGATTTTTAGGACAGCAATAAACCTGAATATACCTTCTTCCTCACTCGAGTTTCTACAGGAGAGCCAATGAGAAAATCAATGATTGGAGAGGATATTGTCAATCCCCAAGAATTTCTTCTATAAACTTCCCGGCATCAAAAGCTTCAAGGTCATCATATTCCTGCCCTGTGCCAAGAAAGAATATTTGCCTTCCTGTTGCTTCCGCAATACTCAGAGCTGCACCACCCTTCACATCAGCATCAGCTTTTGTCAGTATGACACCACCTATTCCAACTGCGCTGTTGAATTTTTCAGCCTGTTCAAGGGCAGAATTTCCTGTCAGAGCATCTCCGACAAAAAGAATGAGATCAGGCTTTGCAACTCTTATAATCTTCTTCATCTCATCCATCAGGTTTGTATTTGTCTCCATCCTGCCTGCCGTATCTATAAGCACTGTATCTATCCCCTTTGCTCTGGCATGCTTTATGGCATCAAAGGCCACGGCAGCAGGGTCAGCACCTTTTGAATGTTTTATAAGCTTTACACCCAGTTTTTTACTATGAGTCTCAAGCTGCTCTACCGCACCTGCTCTGAATGTATCACTTGCAGAAATTACACAGCTATAGCCTCTATCCTTAAGCCTCTTTGCAATTTTTGCTATGGTTGTAGTCTTGCCTGTGCCATTTATTCCAACAAAAGCAATCACAAAAGGCTTTTCGGTCTTCTCTTCCATCATTTCCTCAAAACTTTTCTCAGGGTTTTTAATAACATCCTGAAGAGATTTTCTGAGAGCATTTTTAATAGTAGAATCCAGCTCACTCTTCCTGATTTTCTTTGAATAAAGCTCACTCTTTATATCTCCAATAATCTTGTCCACAACAGATATAGCCACATCGCTTTCTAGAAGTGAAATTTCAAAATCATCGAGAATCTCATCAAGCTTCTTCTCATCAAGAATAACATAACCGGAAATAAAGGCTTTGGCCTTGTCTATTACGCCTACCTTCTCCTCCTCTTCCTCCTCCGCAGTTGATTTGATTGTCTCTGTAATTTTCCTGAACTTATTTTTTATTTTGTTGAACAAGAGATTCACCTATATTGCGTTGTCCTGTCTGCTGCTGCTGAAAGGCATCCATAATCTGCTCCACAACAGGAGTTATAGTCTGAAGTCTCTGGAGAATCTCTTCATATCTGGCAGAGTGCTCCTTTCTAACCTTCTCAAGGTCCTGAATTCTTCCCTCAAGGTCTTCAAGAACTTCCTCTATGGGTTTCTTAACTGAGACATCTGCCCCAATACTCAGAATCGCACCCTCTGGCTTTGCAATAACCGCTTCAATGAAGGTACCAGCACCAAGAGGTATAAGAGCTTCTCTATTCTCCTCAAGTTTATCCAGCTCTCGAAGTGTTTCAAGAGCTGACTGAAGTTCTGTAAAACTGCCTTTGATCATCTGAAGATTCTGGTCATAAGCCTTAGACTGAGACTGCAGCATTTCATATTCTGCAATTATCTGCTCCGGATTCAATTTCTGCGAGTTTTCCATTGTTAATCCTCTATTCCTACATAAAATTTTACTTCAGGCCTTTCAGCCTCTTCAGGTTTGATTTCCTCAAGAGAAGATATTCTAATCCTATTTCTCTTGGTACCATGTCTACTTCCAAACTCTAAAAACATTTTCTCTGTAGCTCGTCCACTGTCCACAGCCCTGCATTCCCATACAAAGGGTTGCATGCGTTCACCCATCTTAAATTTACCTTTAATCCTGAAGGTCTTAATCTCCATTCTATCACCTAAGTGCCTCTTCTATTCTAAAAACTTCAGGCCCTGTAGTGTTCTCCCCAATAAGAGCTCCATTTTTATTTGCAACCAGACCTGTTCTCACAAAACCAATACCCATATTCACAGTACCTATATCGACTTCCACTTTTAGTGCTTTCTCGATAATCTCAAGTTCTTGATCTGTAACATCTGGATGAAACAGGGCTCCTTTTGTTGTTGCAATGCCCAAACTGCCAATAGTTTTATATTTCCCAAGAGAACTTATAGCTTTAACACTACATCCTAGGCTTCGCTCCATTGCCTTAATTGTCTCTGTCTTAAGGCCAGAATAAGCTAAAGCACCTTTATCAGTAGCAATTATAAGATTGCCCAGAGCATTGAGTTTTTCATCAACAATATTTACTTTTAAACCTGCATCTCTAAGTTCCTCTACTTCGCTTTCCATAACTATATTGCTAACAACTGCTCCATTATTATTCATGGCAAGAAAGGCACCTATGAGGCTTGTTCCTGATAGATTTACTTTAACCACATCAACATCAAGAACTTCCTTTACATCCTCCTCGACACTCTCTGGAGCACCTTTTGGGATTACTGCAAGATTATCGTTGGCTCTAGCTACAATGCCAATGTTCACATTTTTATTGTAGCTTGTAAGCTTAAGCATTTTTACTCAGCCATTTCAACTGAAACACTACCATCTTCCTGAGTCTTCACCCTGACTCTGACCTTTGAGGGTATTTTTTTTATGCCCCTCTCCCATACTTTTTTATTCACTGACTCAGAAAGTTTGACATTCTCATTCTTCATGTGCTTGGCTACAAATTTCTTTATATATCTTATAGCCTTGGCTGCCCTCTTACTTGAAGGCACATTTTCCTTTACATCTCTAAGAGGAATTGTATATATCCTTTCTTCTGCCATAATTATCACATCTTAAGTTTATTTCTTCTCCAGTTTCGCCTTTTAGGATGTGTTTTCACTCTTCCAACGGTCTTACCCACAACCCAGACAGGGACAGGGCGGTTCTGCTTCATAGCCTTAGCGAATCTAAGCTTCCTTGATAACATAAGTTTACCCATTTAAATCACCTTTAAACCCTATAACTCTACTCTGAATATGTTCCATAGGAAAGATTTTGTCAATACTGTAACCCTTTCTTTTTATAAATTCTCTTATCTCAACCTCGTAATCTGATTTCTCAATCTTCTCACTTAAATCTTTCCTGTATTCAAGAATTTCGTCAGTAAGCCTATTTATAGTTTTATATCCAAGGCCATGTAGAGGAGCAATATATTCCACGTCATAGCTATCTTCAAGGCTCCTTATCTCCTGAATACTCAGCTTTGGAATTCTGTCGTCTCTTCTTGTTCCATCGCCTACCGCAATACTAACCTTTGCAACCTCTTTTAAAGCCTCACGATGAATATAATTTATGCCATTGCCAGGATGCGAGTCCTCCACAATTCTTGTGCAGCCCCTATCAAGGATTTCATTTTTCAGCTTCAAAACTCTATGCCTAAACCCAAGCCTTCTGGCAGTTGCCTTGGCAGGTCTGTAGCTTTCCAGAAGACCAAAGTTGACAGTTACCAGCTCCACCTCATGACCTGTAAGCCTCAGGATATAAGCTGCAAGAGAACTATCCTTGCCTCCACTATAAAGAATAGAAACCTTCATATTCTCCTTATCTTTATATCTCTGCGCTTCTCTGTAACCTTTCTGAGAATATCTTTAAACTGGGTGTCATTTATCATCTGATTTATCTGCCCTGCCTGCGCAAGTTGAATTAGGAGGGCCTCAATCTTTTCTGCAAACTCTGGTTTTGCCATTTTTATTGTGGCAAGCCTGCTCCTTGCATCCGGTGTAAGAATCTGCTGGAGAAGTAGTTTTTTCTTCTGCTCTACAGCTCTGAGCTGCCCCTGCCTAGATGCCTCTTCCTGTAGCTGCTTCTGAATTTCCATAATTCTCTTTTTCTTTAACTCCTCCAAATCATCCATAGTTTCACCTGTATATTTCTAAGTCAGGATACTTTCTTATTATTTTCGAAGATGCACTATCTATAAAACTTATTCCCTTTGAACTTATTTTCCTTCCCTTTTCAGTTTTATCCACAAAACCTGCTTTTTCAAGCTGGTTGAGTATATTCTTTATAACAGCACCACTACCTCGTCTAACTCCATCTGGTTTATAGCCTCTGTTTTTTCTCCCGCCATACCACCTCTTTAGAGTAGGTATACCAACAGGACCATGAATATAGAGCTTCCTGAGAAGAGAGGCACTCCTTATGTACCACCATCCCTTCTGAGTAGGAGACTTCTCCTTATGAGCGCCAGTTTTAACAAAATCTGCCCAGACTGGTTGCTTGATTTCCTTGATTTTTTTCAATTCCTTAGATAACTCTATTATTAAATCACTCTGTGGAATATCATATACAGTAGCCATCACATATACCTCCATTTTTTATCTAGTGTGAAGAGATCTCCGTCTCCTCAATAATCCGAAGCTGTTTCCTACAATTTGTATTATTTCAGAATTAGTAGCATCAGCAACCTCTTTTGCAATCTCTCCTGTGCTCCTTTCAGACCTTGCAGCTTTTAATACTCTTATCTTTATAAGACCATTATCCTCAAGCTGCCTTTTAATCTCTTCTATGATATTGTCAGTCCCGGCTTTGCCTATCCGTACACTGGGTTTTGATGTATTCAGTCTCTTTCTGAGATTTTCCATATTTATCCCTCTTTTCTCTTGTCATGGGTATCCTTCTTATTCTGCCGCATTCAAGGCATGTTAGAATAACCCTGCCCTTATTCAGACGTACCCGCATATTGTAACCTGGCATTAAAAAGCTTTTGCATTTTCTGCATAAGCTATATTTCCACTTTTCTGGCAGTGTAACATTATAACGGAGAGCTATCCTCCATGCCAATTGTGTATATATGTTAGCCCTTGCCCTGTTACTTAAAAAATTCTCCTTGGCAAGTTTGAAAAGCATATCTATTCTTTCCACCGCAATTTTCTTCTCCAGCCTTACATTTCTTCTTCTCATAAATCATTAGTCTCCGGCAGAATAAACCATTTTACATGAATTTTACTTTATTTCTTAGACTCTTTCACAAGGCTTGCCTTTGGTACATTAAAGAACCCAAAGGTATTGTAGAGAGCTATATTCTCAAGTCCTTTCTGTTTGTTTCTGAGAAATTCCACTCTATCTATATATATGAAGGTGAGATATTTTGTCATACTATTGGGTTCAATAAAGAGCACAACTATACCATCAGCTCTTCTATCATATCTAAAAACTGAATCTGCAAGATTTATTACACCATTAACCTTGGAGATAGTGCCGTTATAGGCAGGAATATTTATTATGGTAAAGACAAGATTTTGTTCATTTATTTTTATCCCGAAAGCTTTCTCTAGGGAGGTGTTTGTGGTTAAATAATAGTTCTGAAGAACAACGCCTTTATTCATCAGCTCTTTTGCAATATTTGTTATAACAGCTTTCTCATCAGGCGCAATTTTTTTCACTTCAGTTCTTTTTTTGTTACCAATATCATTAATCAATGCTCCAGCAGTTAACACACCGACAATGAAGATAATAATAACAATTTTAGCCATAGTTTTCATGGTGCATAATTTCCTATCGGAATATAAAAAGGCTTCTGTCAGGGACACACACAAGAAGTAAGGTCTTCAATTGTCAGAGTTAAAAGTTCATCACCATCGTCAAGAATTTTTGTTACCTTGTCTGTTTTAAGACGGTAGTGAATTTCTCTGCCTTTCTTTCTTGATGAAACCACACCACATTCTTTTAACATTCTCAGATGCTGAGAAACAGTACTCTGCTTGAGTTCAAGTTTTTCTATAATTGAAGAAACATTCTTCTCTCCTTCACGAAGTGCCTCGAGAATTCTGAGCCTTGTTGGATCTGCAAAAACCTTGAAAGTTTTTGCCTTCAGTTCAAGCCAGGTGTCCTTCTTTTTTCCAGCCTTCATATTAATTAAACTGTGATTAACATGGTTAAATAGTTAGATTTATATATCATGATGTATTGATATGTCCTTATGAATCCGAAAAAATCATTTACTATTTTGTTGTTCCACGATGAACTATGTCAGGTTTTTAATGGACTGATGACTGCTCTGAGTCTCCTGCGCTCCGGTGCAGATGTTACACTTTTCTTTGGCTCCAGAGGTATCAATGCAGTACACAAAGAGAAAATATTTGAACTCAAATGTCTGCCTGACCAGCCCGAGGAAGCTCAGAAAAAAGTTACAGATAAAATGGATGAACTTGCCCTACCCACACCCGAAGATATGCTCACCATGCTTGAGATGGAAGGTGCTCTGCTTCTTGCCTGCCCCCTAAACAAAGAGATTTTTGAGTTCAAAGATGAGGATTTTATTGAGGGTGTATCTGTGGCAGACCCTGATACTTTTTATACGGATATACTGATGAAAAGTGACTATGTCTTAAGCTTTTAGGTGATTTCCTTGGCCATACTAGAAGTTACAGCAGCAGACTGGGAAAAGGAAGTTCTAAAAGCTTCCCTTTCTGTACTTGTCGATTTCCACTCCCCATATTGCCCACCGTGTTTTATTATGGAAAAAATCCTTGTGAACATAGCAGAAAGTTACAGTGACAGATTGAAATTTGTCAGGGTTGATATTGATAAGGAGGAAGAGATTGCCGAGCGTTATGATATACTCAGTGTGCCTACCATAGCTTTTTTCATCTCTGGAGAGCTTATTCAGGGTTTCACAGGGGTAATTCATGAAAAGAGTCTTGTAAAGAACATAGACACTATTCTTCAAGTAAAACATACTTAATTACTACAATTATTTATCTATTATAGAATATAATTTCGTCTGGTGTTGGTTTACTTGAAGGAGTATAGATTAATAGTTGTTAATATTCAATCTTCCAAGAGGTCAATCACCTACAGGCAAAAGCATGTTGGCTTGTCTCGTGAGAGACCTGGGTAACAGGTTGATTAGGAGGCATTGAAGAATGCAGCAATTATTGGTAGAATTAAAGAACGCATCAGAGGATGCTCCTCAAGTTCCCTGCTCTGTAAGTGGAGCAATAAACAGAGAGGAAACTCTCAGCGTGCCCCGCAAAGTACTTGCCAATAACAGCTCCGAAGAGGACTTACGCTCTGGCAAGAGTAGGCAGGACTTTAGAGTTCCTATGTTAAACATGCATAAGAAACCAATACCT
>QIGD01000081.1 GCA_003229935.1 Methanobacteriota archaeon
ATTGTTTTATTGTTTTTTAACGACACAAACCTTTTCTGCTCGTTTTCATCCCACGACTGAAGTCGTGGGTTTTCCCACTCGCATGTCATAATTACGAGGTTAAGAATATACTATAAGATAAGGAGGCTGATTTATGACAAGGATAAACAAGCGAGGAAGAGAGAGGAAAGGTACTGAAAAACAGCAACTTCTTGAAAAAAAACTTATTGATAAAGTGGTCGAAGAAGAGTCAAAAAGCAGCTAGTCTTTTTTATATAGTGATGAGATAACCTCTCTCATCTCTTTTGCTATTTTTTTACCAATACCCTGCACTTTATCCAGCTCTTTATCATCAGCACTAAAAATCCTTTCTATACTTCCGAAGTGTTCAAGAAGTCTTCTTGCTAGAGTTGTATTAATATTTGGGAGACCTGCAACAATAAACTCCTGCATTTCACTGAGAGATACAGGCTTTTTCTCAGCCCTTATCTGAATTTCATTCTTCTCTATATTCTGTTCCCTTTCTGTTATACGAAAGATTAAAACTGCTGTTTCCTTCTCATTTTTTGTGAATAAAACAGGTATGTTAAAATCCACTGTAAGGCTTATAAGAGCACCCATCACAGCCTCAACCCTTATATTTCTGATAGTATACAGACTCTCTCCCTCGACTATCATCAAAGCCCGGGAATAACTCTGCCTCAGATTGATAGCCTGACTCATAAGCCTTCCATCAATCAAGCTGTTAATAAAATCCTCTGTTGTCTTCCTTTCGATACAAAGCCTCCTGCTTATAACATAGTCTCCAACCTCAAGCATTTGGGGCTTTGATATAATATTATAATTCAAAAGTTCTCTTGTAATACTGGAAGAAAGTTCCCTCGTATCAACGACAATAAATATTTTCCTTTTTTCAATAGAATTCCCAAGAGTTTTCTGGTTTTCATGTTTATTTTTAAGTTTTATATTCTTAAAATTCTGGAGTATTTCATACATCTTCTTCTCCTTTCTTGTGCTTCCCCAGTAAAAAGCTTCATCCCTTGTGTTTCTTGCAATCAGCACTATTGCCTTCCCTGTCCTGCTTCTTCCTGTTCTTCCACGTCTCTGGATGGTTCTTATTTCACTAGGCACAGGCTCATAGAATATAACAAGGTCAACCCCCGGTATATCAAGCCCTTCTTCACCCACTGATGTTGCTACAAGAACATTCACCTCACCCTTTCTGAAACTTTCAAGAACTTCAAGCTGCTTCTTCTGAGTCATACCTTTATCAGAACTATTCCTCTTTGATTGACCTACAAAGCGCAGGACCCTTATTCCAGCCAATGAATTTAACTCCTCAACAAGTTTTGCAGCAGTGTCTCTGTACTGAGTAAATATTATTGCCTTCTTTTCATCTGCTATATTTTCCACCAGAAATTGCTTGATTTTTTCTGTTTTCGGATTTTTTATCTCATCTACAAGATTTTCTGTTAATCTGATAGCTCTAAGGAAATATGTATCCCCTAAAAGACCCTTAACAGCCTTTGAACTTGCCTCAGACTCCACCCTCCTAAAATAGCTGAGAAGTGTATTCAACCCCTGAGTTTCAAGAAGTTCCATGGCATGGGTGAGGTTTATACAGGCAGCGATTAAACTGAGGCCTTCATAAAACTCTGGACTTCTCTCTTCAAGAAGCCTTGCCTGAAGGTTTCCTCTGATCATCAGAAGGTCCCTCTTTGTAACATTAGCTTTAGCAGAAATTCCCAGCTTCCTGAGTTTCTCCAGTCTTGTTTCAAAGGCTTTTTCCAGGGTAAATTTAATAGGTTTTATTTCCTCTGGCAGAGAAACTCTCACCCACTCTATATTAATTCCTTTTATAAAAGGTTTGACATCAGAGTCACTTTCAGTTCTTACCTCAATGTTCTCTATGAATAAATTTTCAATAACACCTCTAATTTTGGCTTCATCTCCACCAGGTGAAGCTGTCAGGGCAAGAATAAGGGGCTTTGAAGCCTGCTTCATATACCTACCGGCAATAAAAGCATAGGGATAATTGCCTGTAGCTCTATGAGCTTCATCAAATATAACAAGAGAAACATCTTCAAGAGAGTATCTATCACTCAAAATGTCGTTGTGAATTACTTGAGGAGTTGCAACGATTATCTCTGCATTATTCCACAACTTAATTCTATCAGATGGCTTCTTTGTTCCTGTAAATACTTCAACTTTATCAACCTTAAGAGTATTTCTGAAGCTCTCTGCATGCTGATTTACAAGAGGTCGTGTGGTTGCAAGCATGAGAATTTTCGATTCTGGATAACTCTGAAGCATGTAAGCAGCTACCATAGCTCCTATAATTGTTTTCCCCAGAGCAGTAGGAACAACCACAAGAGTGTTTGAACGTACTGCCCCAGCTACTATAGTTTCCTGATAAAGCCTTGCTTCAATTGTCTCCTCTCTTATTAGAGGATGTTTTATGAACATAGACTTAACTTTAACTCCGGTTGTTAAAGTATTTTTGCAAGAGCAGAAAAAAAGTTAGTAATGTTTTTAGGGGTTAAAGAATGGAATATAGACAGTTGTTATTATGTTAATATCCCATGAAATTATAAAATAACCTTGGGCTTTCTTAAGCTCTGTAGGGATAATAATATATAGAAGATAGTTGAATTACTACATGATATATTGAGGCAGGTAATACTATGAAGAAATCAAGAGGTTTCTGGACAAAGAATACCAGAAAGATGGCTAAATCACCCAGAGAGAAGGGTCTCTTACCTATTACTAGGGTTATTCAGAAATTTGAGATAGGTGACAGAGTTCATATAAAGATTGAGCCCTCATTCCACAAGGGAATGCCTCATCCTAGATTTCATGGCAGGACAGGTATGGTAACAGGTAAGAGAGGTAAAGCTTACGTAGTAAGTGTCAAGGATGGTAATGCAGAGAAAACGATTATAACACATCCTATTCATTTAAAACTCCAGAGGCTTTAATATGAGTGAAAAGGTCATTGTTGAGGTAAAGCCTATAACAATGTATGAGGCCAAGAAAATCCTTAGTGAAGCAATAACAGAGATAGGGGAGCCTCTTTACGAACAGAAAATCTGTCTTGATTATCTCAATAAATTTGCAAAGTTGAGCCCTGAAGAAGGCAAAAAGATTGTTGAGAAGGTACTTGAGGTGAATGATAAAATCAGACCTGAAGTGGCAGTTAAAGTAACTGACCTTCTACCAATTGATGAAGAGGATGTCAAGATAATCTTCGCAAAGGAAAGAGTTGTACTGGACAGAGAAGAGATAAATATGATTGTTGAAATCTGTGCTTTATATCTTAGATGAGAGGTGGAGATTATGGGGATGGAAGAGTATGTCTATGTATTAGATTATTTACCGGAGGGCAGATTGGAAGACGAGAGACCCACATACAAGAAAGAACCCCTTGTTATCGGACTGGGGGATAAGTATTTTTCGATTCTGGAGCTTGTACAAAAGAAAGATGTTGATTTCAGCATTAGTGAGAGAGTGTATATCGGAAAAAAAGAAAGGAATAAAATAGACTATATTAAAAGAAGGATAAACTATGACGAGCTCACAGCAGCAGCAAAGGCAGAACTCCCATATGCTGTTGAGAAGATTGTTAAGAGCAGAGAAAAGAAATTTGTGGACTTCTTCAACAGGGCAACTCCTATAACCACAAGGCTTCATGCCCTGGAACTACTACCTGGGATTGGAAAGAAGCTTATGTGGGAGATTCTCGAAGAGAGAAAGAAAGGACAATTTGAAAGCTTTGAAAACATATCAAATAGAATCAAAGCTATTTCTGACCCTGCAAAGCTGATTGGCAGTAGAATAGTTGCTGAACTTGAAGAGGGAGATTCAAAGATGGGCAAGAGAAAGTACAGAATTTTTGTACCTTCTGGACCTAAAGACGAAGAAAGAGGAAGGAGAAGGTGAGTTTCCTTTCTGAAACCCGTGAAATTTTAAGAAGATATAGTCTCAAACCAGAGAAGAAAATGGGACAGAATTTTCTTGTGAACGAAAGAATTATAGAGATGGAGGCCAGAGAAGCTCAGCTGAATTCTCGAGATGTTGTGCTTGAGGTCGGACCTGGAATAGGAACTTTAACCCAAGAACTTCTCAAAAAAGCTGGCAGGGTCGTGGCAGTTGAGAAGAGTGGTGCTATGGTGGATATTCTGAGGGACAGGTTCGGTGATGACGAAAAGCTCCATCTCATACATGGAGACTTCACAAAAGTTGAACTTCCCCACTTTGACAAGGTTATTTCAAATATCCCGTACAGCATTTCTTCAAGCTTCATATTCAAGATTTTAAGCCTAGACTTTGAGAAGGCTGTGGTTATATTACAGTACGAATTTGCCAGGCGTCTCTTCGCCAAACCAGGTACAGGTGACTACTCAAGAATAAGTGCAGCCTTCAGCTTTCTAGCTAATGGAAAAATAATCTCAAAAGTTTCTCCAAGTGCCTTCTACCCACCCCCCAGAGTTTACTCGGCTGTGGTTGAGATTTACCCGAAGGAGAAACCTCTGAATAAAGATAACTATCTGAGAATTTTGAATTTAATCTTCCCCTACAGAAGAAAGAGATTGAAAAAAGCTCTTAAGCTGGGTGCAGAGAGAGAAGGTATTGAAATCAATCTTGATAATATTCCAGATGCATCTGCTGAGAAGAGGGTTTTTCAGCTTACTCCTGAAGAAATTGCAGAATTTACCGAGATGCTTGGTGTCTGAATGGAATTTATGGGTATAAAGCTAGAGCCATGTTTAAAGGTTTATAAACCATGTGACGACTCCTTTATTCTCGGCGAAGCTCTTGCAGCAGAAGTTAGAAAAGGAGAGAAAGTTCTAGATATGGGCACAGGTACAGGCATTCAGGCTCTGATTGCAGCCTCAAAGGGAGGTGAAGTTACTGCAGTCGATATAAATAATAAAGCAATTGAGTGCCTGCGTTACAATGCAGAACTCAACGGACTTGAGACTAGAACTATTAAAAGCAATCTGTTTTCTGAAATAAATCACAGCTTTGACCTTATAGTTTTCAATCCCCCTTATCTTCCCGAAGATGAAATGGACTCAAAGGATGAACTCACATTAGCCTGGGATGGAGGAAAGGATGGAAGAGAAGTAGTTGACAGATTTCTCGAGCAATTTGAAAGCAACCTGAATAGAAAAGGAAGGGTATTGCTTATCCAGAGCTCTCTCAACGGTCTAGATAGTACTATGAAAAAGTTTAAAGAGCTGGGATTTAAGCCAGAGATAATTTCACAGAAAAACTTTTTCTTTGAAAAGCTATATGTAATCAGGGCAGGTAGATTTAATGATTCTATCAGATAGAGATATAAAGGAATACATCAAAGCAGGAAAACTCGTGGTTGAGCCTATTGAACCTGAAGTGCAGATTCAACCTTCGAGTATAGACCTCCGTTTGGGAAATCAATTCAAGGTTTTCAGGCATATGAACAAGGGCTACATAGACCCCATGTTTGACAATATTGAACAATATACTGAAGACCTTTTAATAAACAATGAAGATAAATTCATTCTTCATCCAGCCGAATTTGTTCTGAGCACAATTAAAGAATGGATTGAAATACCAGATAATCTTGTTGCCAGAATAGAAGGTAGAAGCAGTCTTGGAAGGATGGCCCTTCTCATACATGCAACAGCGGGTTTTATAGACCCTGGCTTCAAAGGCAATATTACCCTTGAACTGAGCAATGTCGGTAAGATGCCCATAGCTTTACACCCAAATATGAGAATATGTCAGCTCGCTCTTGAGAAGCTCTCGTCACCCTGCGTACGGCCTTATGGACATCCCACAAGGGAAAGCAAGTATCAGATGCAGAGAGGTGCCACACCATCAAAAATACACATGGACAGGGAGTTCAGAAGAAATGGCGATTAAACAGGTTATTGTTGTCAGAAAGGATATTAGAATGGGTATAGGGAAAAGCTGCGCCCAAGTGGCTCATGCCAGCCTTGCTGCTGCAGAAATTGCCATGGAAAACTACAGGTCTGACTACCTGGAATGGAAGCAAACCGGTGAAAAGAAAATTGTGGTTGCAGGTGAGAACCAGGAGCAGCTTGGCAGGCTATTCGAAGATGCCAGAACATTAAATCTCCCCTGTTACCTTGTGAGGGACGCGGGTCTAACCCAGCTAAAGCCCGGAACTATCACAACCTTAGCCATAGGCCCCGCTCCAGAGGAGAAAATTGACAAAATAACCTCTCATCTAAAGCTACTATGAGGTATACCGTCAATCACCCACGACTAAAGTCGTGGGCTTGTCTCGTGAGAGACAGGGGAAACAGGCTGATTAGGAGGCATTGAAAAATGCAGAAGTTATTGGTAGAGTTCAAGAACA
>QIGD01000082.1 GCA_003229935.1 Methanobacteriota archaeon
CAGTTATATCTATTTGTATGATAATAATTAACTATGGTTCGCTCTCATCCCACGACTGAAGTCGTGGGCTTTCCCACTCACACTATCGTAATAAGCTTGAGGTTGTTATCATCCCGAGCGAACTCCTCGTAAGACATATTCTCAACATTCATCGTATTGATAATATCTTCAATATAATCTAACATTTATATTTCCAGAGATAAATAACCTATTTTAGTATCTGCTTACCAATTCTAGGTTTAATTGCAGATTTCATTACTAAGTCTACTTTTACTCTCAGCAATTATGATAAGTACTCCTCAAGCTCAACAAATTTTATTAAGTCCATTTCGGGATATGGATAAAATTCAACGAGGATGTCAATATCGCTACCTTTTTTCTGCTCTCCTCTTACATAGGAGCCAAACACACCAATCGTTTTAACTCCAAATCTCTCTTGTAGCTTGCTTTCATGTTCAACCTCATGGGAGTTTTGGATTTTCAATCCGGTTTTCGCCATTTTGATTCTTTTAACTACTGATATTGAATTATCAGACAGCCTCTTTAGCAGTGGGTAGTTCACCAAGCTTAGGTATGGCAATTTTCTCTCTTTTACACGAGAAAATAAGACAGGGTTTAAAAGAGCTGGGTTTCATTGAACCAACTGATATTCAGACAGCAGCAATACCCGAAATACTCAAGGGCAGGCATGCTCTTTTAATTGCCCCCACTGGTATAGGCAAGACAGAGGCAGCTATGCTGCCTATATTCAGCAGGTTTCTCGAGGCTGAGAAAAAGAAAGGCGTTACAATACTTTATATCACCCCATTACGGGCTCTCAATAGGGATTTAATGCAGCGTCTTGAGTGGTGGGGTGATAAACTTGGGATAAGGATTGCTGTGCGCCACGGCGACACAAAACAGAGTGAGAGGAGGAAGCAGACTTTAAAGCCGCCTGATATGTTTATAACAACTCCCGAAACTCTTCAGGCTCTCCTTACAGGCAAGGTGTTGAGGAGGCATCTGAAAGATGTCGAGTATGTTGTGGTTGATGAGATTCATGAGCTGGCTGAGAGTAAGCGTGGAGCCCAGCTTTCAACAGCTCTGGAAAGGCTTTACGCCATTACAAACAAGGAGTTCCAGAGGATAGGGATAAGTGCAACTATTGGCAACCCTGAAGAAATTGCAGATTTCCTTGTATGGCATAAGAAAGTGAATATAATAAAAACAACCAATCCAAAGGCTATGAAAATTCAGGTTGAGTATCCAGAGCCAAAGAGGGAAGATAGGTATATCTCTGCTAAAATTCTCTCTAGCATATCAGTTGCCTCAAGAGTGAGGAGAATAGTTGAACTGGTTAAAGCTCACAATCGTGTTTTGATTTTTGTTAATACCAGAGAAACTGCAGAGGCTATTGCTTCAAGATTCAAAATTCTCGAAGAACCTATTGGCATACACCATTCTTCTCTGTCTCAGGAGGTAAGAGTTGATACTGAGGATGAATTCAAAATGGGAAAGCTCAAGGCTTTAATAGCCACTTCCTCGCTAGAGCTGGGAATAGATATCGGGAGCGTGGACCTTGTAATCCAGTATAAGAGTCCCAGACAGGTTTTGAGGCTTGTGCAGCGGGTAGGCAGAGCAGGACATTCTCATAAAAAGGAAAGTAAGGGTGTTGTAATTGCGACTGACAGCGATGATACTCTTGAAAGTCTGGTTATTACATGTAGGAGTCTTGATGGGAAGGTGGAGAGCGTTAAACCCTGGGAGAAGCCTTTTGATGTTCTTGCTCATCAGCTTGTAGGTCTGGCATTTGAGTACAGGAAGGTTAAGAAGGAACATGCTTTATTACTTTTCAGGAGGAGCTATCCTTTCAGGGAGTTGGAGGAAGAGGAGCTTGATGAGACTCTCAGGCTTCTTTCCCAGCTTCGTATTCTCTGGGTAGACGATGATTACTTTGGAAGGACGAGGCGTTCTCTGGAATATTATTATGGAAATCTTTCTACTATACCGGACGAAAGAAAATTCTTTGTCAGAAACTTTGCAACAGGAACGATGGTTGGAGTGCTGCATGAGCGTTTTGTCGCCAGCTATGCAGAACCCGGGTCAAGGATTATTTTTAAAGGCTCTCCCTGGAGTGTGCTCAGTATTACCGAGGATGAAATCACAGTTGAACCTCTGGACAGGGTTGAGGGCTCTATACCAAGCTGGGTTGGTGAGGAGATACCGGTGCCTTTCGAGGTTGCTCAGGATGTGGCAGAGCTAATGGAGAGTGTTCTTAAGGAGGATATTAAAGCTCTTGATTCTTTCCCATGCACAGAATATACTAAAAGACAGGCAATATCAAAGATAAGACACCATAAAAGAAAGGGAATTCCAATTGCCATAAAAGATAGGCTTGTGCTGGAACGGTTTAACAGTTTTGCTGTAATACATGCTCCCTTTGGACACAGGGTTAATCAGACTCTTGGAAGAGTATATTCCATGGTGCTCACATCATTGCTGGGTAGCAATATAACCTTCAGGGGAGATGCTTACAGAATAATCCTTCAGGCACCTTTTAATTTCAAAATGGATACCCTTGAGCAACTCTTCAGAGTATCCCCTGATTTTATTCAGCCCATTCTAATATCAAGTCTCAGGAGAACCTCTCTCTTCAGATGGAAATTTTCTCAGGTGGCAAAGCGTTTTGGTGTTATCTCTAAAGAGTTTTCATATGCAAATATAAGGAAAATGGACAGGGTGATAAATGCTTATAGAGATACGCTCGTCTATAATGAAACTCTGAAAGAGATATTCAGGGACAATCTCAATGTGAAGAAGGCTAAAGAGGTCATAGAAAAGATAGTACTGGGGGAGATTGAAGTTGAGTTAATTTCTCTTAAGGAGCCTTCGCCTATAGCTGAACTTGGCTTCAGAAATTATGGTGAGGTTGTTGTGCCCGAGAAGGCTGAAAGGCTAATAGCGAAAGCAGTGAAAAAGAGGATTTCTGATAGGAGAGTTGAGCTTTTCTGCCTGTACTGTGGGAAGTGGCATGAGAGCTTCATGATGAAGAGTATAATGGAAGATATAAAGTGCGGAAAATGCTCTGCAAGAATGCTGGCGGTGCTAAAGGGCAGAGATAACAGGGAACTTATGAAACTCTACAGGAAATTCAAGAGAGGTGAGGAGCTTTCACAGGAGGAAAAAAGAAGGGTTAAGAGTATGCAGACTTCTGCCAGTCTTTTCCTTTCATATGGTAAAAAAGCTGTAGTTGCTCAGGCAGGTATTGGCATTGGACCAGATGTGGCAAAGAGGGTTCTGTCAAGGTCCAGAATAGGAGATGAGGATTCTCTCTATAGGGAGATTGTTAAGGAGGAGAGAAATTATGCCAGAACCAGAGTTTTCTGGGATTAGATGTGCTGCTCTATAATACTTTATGACAAACATAGCAGAAGACCAAAGACTTTAGTCGTGGGTAGTTCACTAATCAACTTTTAATGTTAATTCTTATGTATGATCTATGGTCAGGGTAAGGTTATTTGCATGGTTCAGGGAGAAAGCAAAAAGGGATACAATTGTGCTAAATCCGGGCAGGTATACAACAGTTGGTGAGGTGCTCGAGCAGATAAAAAATGAAATACCTGAGCTGAGGGATGCTCTCAAAGAGAATAACTATTTTGTTGCTGTAAACCATGAAGCTGCTGAAAAAAACACAGAGGTGAAGGATAGCGATGAAATTGCTATTTTCCCTCCAGTTTCTGGCGGGTGAGAGGGAAATTTCTATCGATTATCCTCTGGAGAATTGCCCTTGTTGAGCTCAGTTCACAGGCTTTGAATTCCTTTATTCTTATAGCTTTCAGTTTCATACCACGCCTTTCACCCTCCATCTCAATCTCTTTTTCAACATGATATTGATTAGGTCCTAAAGCCACAATATCTGGCTGTATCTCTTCAAGTATATTAAATATGTTTTCACTCCTCCCTATAAGTGCTAAATCAACGGGTTTCAGAGCTTTAACCAGCTCTACTCTCTGTTTGCTAGCTACTATAGGTATTCGCTTCCTGTTTCTAACGGTAGAGTCTCTTGCCACAATCACAATAAGAATATCACCAAGCTCTCTTGCCTTTGAAAGAAAGAAAACATGACCTGGGTGAAGAATATCAAACACACCGCCTGCAAGTACAACCTTTATTCTCTTTCTCCCTTTTTCTGTAAGTTCAACCTTTTCATCCCCAACCCTAATGAATCCTTTAATTTCAGCCTCTTCAACTTTATCCATGCCATGTCTTCTGATAATTTCCGTCAGTTCTGTTTTTCCCCTTATTTGGCTGAGCCAGATATCCTTTAAAAGCTTCTTCAAAGCAAATCCTCCAGTCTGGTCTGCCTTCCCTTTTTCTTCTCCTCTTCTATAAAGCTTAAGATTCTTCCAAGACGTCGCCTTATGTCTGTCTGTACCTCCCTGATACTCTTTGAAGCGTCTATCACATTAAATTTCTCTCTTTCCTCTGCAAATTTCAGGTAGTTCTGCCGTACTCTACGAAGAAACTCCTCCTTCTCATAACTCTCCTTTTCTCTAGTATTTCTGAATGAGCTGAGGGAGGTCATTCTCTTTATTGCCTCTTCTGGCTCAATATCAAGATAAAATACTATATCAGCCTCGGGAGCAAAGGAATTTATCTCCTCAAGCCAGTCTATGTTTATGCCAAGAGCACCCTGATATGCCAGAGAGGAATAGAAGTAGCGCTCTGTTATTACCATATTATCAGAATGAAGCTTTGAAAGAATATCTTTGATGTGGAGACTTCTATCAGCTGCGAAGAGAAGAGCTATTGCTCTCGGGTCAAAATTGTCTTCTTTTAAATATTTCCTTATGAGTCTGCCTATATTGTTATCAGTAGGCTCTGCTGTAAGATAGCAGGAATAACCTTTATCCCTGAGCCAGGAGCACAGAAGCTTTGCCTGAGTACCTTTGCCTGAGCCATCAATACCTTCGAGAGCTATGAATAACATAATAAATCACTTGTTTATCCTCTTGAGCTATTTGATATAAATCTGTTTTGGAGTATTGATGTATTATCTGATGTTGGGAGGAACTTATTACCTCATAAAACATCTCAAAATCATTACATTGATGTTGATATGGTCTCACTTTCACGAAGGGTAAGTCTTGAGTAGTATGTACGAAGTTCATACCAGTAAAATCGAAATTTTCTTTCGTAAAGATGAAATTCCAGCTATTATCTAAAAAAAAAACAACAATTATCCATCTTATTTTTCAGGTTTTTGGAAAAACCAGAAGTAACTGTGGGATCATTTCAAGTTCTGAACCGACTAATAAAAGAATACCCATAACTCCCAGAATTAAAGAGGCTGTCCGACAATTACTCTCAGTAATATAAAGACTGCTTATTTTAGATAATAAAGGCTAAATTTAGCTTATTTCTTGTAGTATTTTTGATTACGGGACAGCCTCTTTACTCATGGGAGTATGTCAGTAGGGTTATTATCAACAGCAGAAAAATAATTACATACGTTACATTAACTATAGAGAATTATGAAAGTCAAAGATATAATGCATGCTCCAACGTTTGTTGACCCTGGTAACTCTGTGGCTGATGCAGCAAAGATAATGGTTAGGAAGAATATTTCATCCTTGCTTGTGGGAACACCCAAGGATGTAATAGGGATGTTTACTGAAAGAGATATGCTGAGGGAGGTCATTATCAATGGGCTTGATTCGAAGAAAATTTCTCTTGTTGATATAATGTGCAGCACCGAACTGAAGAGTGTGATGTGCAGAGTTCTTACAACTATTAACTGGAATGAATCTGTGGAAGAAGCTGCAGAAAGAATGATGGGGCGTTATGTAAGACATCTACCAGTTTCTAATGATGATGGTGATATTGTTGGTATGGTGAGTGCAAGAACTGTAATGAATGCACTGAGAAGAAGGGCTGCCTCGAACTTCAGGAGGAAGTAGAGACTTCCTCTCATCAATACCCAATTTTCTCAGGAAATTAAAACCCTATCTTATAAATTCAATATATCTGATAAAAGGATATTCAGATTTATGTGCTTTTAATGCTTCTATTATATTGTTTCTCTTACTTTTTTCAACACATACATCATGTCGACTCTGGGAGTTATAAAATCGCAGGTATCCCTTTTTGACCAAATTTTCTATTGCATTTCGCAATTCTTTCCAGTCAGACCTCGGAACACCTTTCATAAGGTCTTGTTGAGAAATATGTTTATTACACCACCGATTCATGATAATCTGGGCAAGGAAACCCACCTCTTCAGAGGTGGGAGGAATTGCCCTACCTCCATTTTAAAATTATAACAATGATTTTTAAT
>QIGD01000083.1 GCA_003229935.1 Methanobacteriota archaeon
CTCCCAGTAATATAAAGACTGCTTATTTTAGACAATAAAGGCTAAATTTAGCTTATTTCTTGTAGTATTTTTGATTACGGGACAGCCTCTTAACTCGTGGGAGTATGCCACTTGATGTTGTCACTATTCTTACTGGTGTTCTTCCAAAATCCAAGCACCAATAAATCACAATTCAATTAATGCCAGTAATGGAATCATCACCAACACAACAAACAAAAAGAAGTAGAATGAATCATTAATAGTGAAATACCTAATGAGAAGGTTCTATTAACTCTTCCCAATCCCCACTCAGAGTAGTTTACATTGTCCTTTTTTATAAAGGAATACCCTGAGTCTGTTCTGTTCTATTAATCTATCAATCATTGGTCTCAACTCATTAGATATTTCTTCATAAAAGGGATAAGATCTTGAAGTTAAAACCAACCAAAAGATAAAATTCTCTGGAAAGGAATTCGCTTTCAGAAGGTGTTTCCTTATTTTTTTTATTATCTTGGTGTCAAATGAGCCTCTTTTACCTGTTTCACATTCCACCAAATATATAATGTCTCCTTTCTTCCCAATGATATCAGGCACCCTTGCCTTCTTCTTCACAGTTTTTTCCATAACGTAGACTTTACCATGGTCTTTTACCACTTCTCTCTGCACCTCCTCAACCTTCATCTTTGTAGTTATTTTTGCTGATACTCCCTGAACAGTCAATTTTTCATGAGCAGCTCTACACATAACAAGATGCTCTATACTCTGGTCTTTACACCATTTTTCAGGAGCATAATATCCCTCCTGTTCCTGGAGGTAGCCTGCTCTAATAAATTCAGCCAACAGATTTTTTACTTCTTGTAAAGAGGGAAAGAAAACGACACTCGGCACAAACCTGACCAGAGCCTGTCTGACTTCCTCAATAGAGAGTGCAACATACTCCATACCAAGCTCTCTGGACAGACCTAACATAGCCTCTTTTAATTCATCAGGAGATATATCTACTGTTTCTCTTTCAAGACCTTCACCCCTTTGTTCTGAAAAAAGAATCACAATACTGTTATCAGTATCTTTGTCACCTCTCACAGAAAAAAATAGAGCAGTGATTATAACAATACCAATCACAATCATGCCTATAGGTATTTTAGTAGTATGTGGGGGTTTGAGTTCGAAGCCATCAACTCTTATTCTATTCACGCCAGTGGGTAACTTCCCCATATATATCTTAACTGGTTTTGGTTTGCCTCTGTTAAAAATGTCAATTATCCCTGTATATGGCGCACCATTTTTAAGCAATATATTATTTTTTCCGAAGGAATATAATGGTATGTCTACTACCTTTGCTGCTACTGCTGAATGCCCAGAGTAAAGAGCCATAACATATTTTTCCCCTGATGTCAATCTTAAATTTAAAACGGAAGACCCATTGAAGGGATAAGACGTATTTGTGTTTTTGTTTAAATTGATGACAACCAGAGTGTCTGTCTGTTTATATGCAGCACGCACTGAAACATTCGCTCCAGACCGTTTCACTTCCAGAATCCCCTCTTCCACAGGGATAGATAGATTAAATGAGACAGTATTTCTAATTATATTACCCCCCCACCCTGTTGCGACTAATGTATAATTCCCTGGTGGGAGCTCCAGAGCAATCTGTCTATGAATGTAATGTTTTTCACTTATCTGTATAATATTATTCTTCAAAATCTGATGGAGAAGCTCTGTTACTGCGACTTCTGGCGAAGAAAAACTATCCACAGGGAAGGTATATACTATAATCTTTCTGGGAGGGTAGCTTCCTATAGTAGTAGTTACATACTCCCCTGGTAAGTTATCTTCCAGGTGGGCAAGAACGTTATTTATAGGTTTAGTGGGAGCAGGAGCCCATAAAGACATTACCTGTTTACCACTCGTGGTAATCAATTTGGAAGATTTGTATTCTATCCCCTGAATCTTTTCTGCACTAATCCCTCCTTTATTATTTACGAAATATTGATAAGGAGGGGCACTACCAAAAAATATGATAGAGGTTGTATTTATATCTGCTTCTGATGGCATGATTCCTCCCAGTACTACTCCTACACTCCCTTTAAGGTTTTTAGAGATATGTACAGTAATCCCTGATGCCTGAAGCTGATCTGCAAGGAGGTATTCAACCTTCTTAAGAAATTCAGTGTTCACAAAAATTGATTGCCCAGAGTATATTGACACTACAGGTTTCTTGTGAAAAAAGAGAATACTTGGTTTCATTCCTGTAGAATCAATCTCGAGTAAAGCTACATCTGGAAAAATTTTTACAACTGTTACATTCAGGTGTGGTTGAATTTCTGGTGCTGTTACTGTGACTCTACACTCTCCTTTAGATGTTTCAATCACAAGAGGAATACGTTGTCCAGGTAACCATTTATATGGCATTCGGAAAATAGTGTTATATCTACTATTCTCATGATATTTATTACCCCAGATAGTTATTTCATTAATTTTTACACTCTCCTGAGGTGTGATGAGGACATATCTCCCATGAGAATCATAACTGGCAATTGCAGAGCATTTTATCTCTTTCTTTGACTGTACTATGAGAACCACAACAGCCAGCAGAGAAGCTATAACAAGAATTGTCAATATAACTCTTTTTTTTGTTGGTATCACGTCAGATAACCTCCGTGAGTTATCCCACACCTGAAACGATAATTGAGATTCATTTTTCTACCTCAACACCTGAGAAAAGATAAAGTTTATAAAAGAATCAGAAGATTTGATTGGGAGATAGTAGAAAACACAAAAACAAAAGAGAATGTTTTTTTTAGTTTCTTGGTGAATTAATAATAAAAATATTAATAATAAAAATATTAATAATAAAAATATTATTTTTCAGTCAGTTGAATCCTTCCTATAAAACACCAGCAACATCTTTTCTGATTCTTTTATATATACTCCTTATCTACCCTATGGAAAAAGGAGGTGAAACTGTGAGAATTGCGAGAATAATGAAAGAGATAAAAGAGGGTGTAAGAAAGCCGTTGGAAGACAGGCGTGGTGATGTTCCATTTTGGATCATTGCAGTGATTGCTGCGTTAGTCGTTGCAGCAGCACTAATAAAAGTTGCGATTAATCAGATGAGTGGCGTGTCTAAGTCTAGTGCAACAGCTACGAGCACTCTGAATAAAGAGTTGGCCAATGCAAGTAACATATAAAAAAGGAGCACCATTTTGAAGGAGGTGAAAAGGACGATCTTCCCTTTTTTTAAGGGATAAGAGTTCTTTGTCAAGAGAACTATGGCAAGTGATACAATAGTAGAGTTCATACGAATCACTGTAATTGCAGTGCTGGTCATATTTTTTATATCTTTTTCAGTGATAACAATACATAACTACGTCACATCATGGCAGAAAGCCAACCAAATTGAGAAATACAGGGATAGTCTTGCTGTCAGCCTGCAAAAGTGGAGTTCACAAACAGCACAGGGGGTAATCAACCTTTCCGCAGTATCAGCAAGTACGCTACTATCAGGCACAACGGTGAAAATATATTATGAAAATGGAACTCTTGCAAAAACAGTTACAAACTAATTCAGCTTTCTTATCAATAGAAACTGTTATCTTCTTAGTTGCCATGGTGATAGTGGCTGGGTTCGTTTTTTATGTTGGGTGGGGTGGTATTGCTTATTTTACATCAGGCCATCAAGCACAGGAATCTTTTTATACCTGCTATAAGCAGATGAGGGTGGTATACAATGCAGGTTATGATGTGACCTCTTCTTATTGTGACGCATCAGTTCCTTCAGGGTATAATATAACTGTTATAATGGAATACATTAACAATACATATATTAAATCATTAGCACTCTACAAAGGCCACAAAATAATTTTGAAAGACCCTCTGTGACATTTTTCTGATTCTTTTATATACTCTCTGCGCTCTCCTGTCCAGATGAAAAATGAATACAATTCTAATGGAGGTGAAAAGGGCGATAATGTCATCCTCGCCTGAAGAAATATGAAATTAAAAAATGTTTTATCTGCTATTTTAAAGGCAGACAAGATGCACAAAATAACTATCAGGGGTGTAGATAACGTACAGATTACAACAGGATATGGTGACAGGATACATTTTAATTTTGAGGAGATGACCATCCCTCTTGAAGAAAGGTATGGGCATATTATCAATGATATTAATCTTGAAAATCCTTTTTTGCAGGACCATGATGTTGATGTAATATCACGTGCAATTATCAAATCCTCTTATCTAAATCATTCTTTGGATAAGTATGATGGATGGGTAGATGTTAGTATCTCTCCTGAAACTAAAAAAGTAATTGTAGAAAACATAGAACTCCCAGTAGAAATGGTAGAAGGGGAATCTATCAAAACTAAAATCAATGTGAACGTAGTTAAGGCAATTTTAACTACAGGAGCAACTGAAATCCTTCTTACTATAGGGAAGCAGGAAGAACTTTCATTTTCTTTCATTGCTACAAATTTTGATTCCTGCTCAGTGCAGATTATTATGCTGGAAGAATAATTATGTTATTTAATGAGTTTTTTAAATCAGTGAAGGAAGGAAAATCCCCCACAGTATCAAAAGGCAGCACAATATATATTCTCAATGAAAAGAAGTTCAATCAGTTGAAAAAGCATATCGCTATGGTTGAAAATCTAAATGTTCCTTATAGAAATGAATTATTTTGTGAGGAATGTAGAGATGAAAGATTTTTATTACTCCACAAATTTATCAAAAAGAATGAAGAAGGAGATAAAGAAGAGGCAACGTTACTTATAAAAAAGATTCCGAAGAGGGCACAACCAGTGTGCAAAAAGTGTTATGAAGAAGCCGTCATAGCATTCAAGCGTGTTGTGGATGCTCTTCCTGAGATTAACTACAGTGATTTTTACGCAACTTCAAAGGCAGCATATACATTCAACAAGATAATAACAGGGGAGATAATTGAATCATACAATGTATTAAATTCTAAAGTAAAGATTATTGAGACTCCTGAGGGAGTAAAGTATTATGACATGGAGACATTAAACCAAAAAATGAGAAGTAAAGAGAGGCAGGTTATAGCAGATATCATTGAAATTATGAAAACAAAAGGGGCAATGATTAACGAAGCGTCCCAGATTATCAGGAGTGTATGCCAAAACAAAGGCGTAGACCCTATTAAAATCCAGAGATTCTTCACTGATTATTTTTTGAAACTAGGGGACTTGCAATATATAATTCAAGATGAAGCAATAACTGATATTTTTGTTTTTGCGAATGGGAGAGTAAGTCTGAACCATTATGATTATGGTCTTATGGAGTGCACACTCTGTTTTACTAACGTTGGCCTTAAATCTCTCTCTCTTGCGTATGAAAGGATATCAGGAAAACCTTTCAGTTATACAAGTCCTTATTCTGTTTTTTATTGGGATGATGAAAATGTTAGAATTTCAATAGCTGGCTATATAGCAAACTACACCTCAATGCCAGAACTGGCTATTAGAAAGTTCCCCACATATCCATGGTCAATATTAGAGCTAATAAAGAGGGGGTCTTTGAACCCTGAAATGGCAGCTATGCTCAATCTTTTTGTTTATTCAGGAGCATCAATACTCATAGGTGGGGATAAAGGAGGAGGTAAAAGCACACTCATGCAGTCTTTTCTGTATATGATTCCTAAATCAGACAGAAAACTGGCCATATTAACAGATAGGGAAATCCACAAATGGTTCTATGAGAATGACTTCAGAATATCAGAGTTGAGGGTGCATACTGGTGATGAAACCTCAGCTCAGGGCATACCTATCAAAGATGCAGTGAGTTTCATGCTAATCTTTGGTGAGAGCAGACTTACGATATTCAACGAAATTAAATATATTGAGGAAGCCAGGCCTTTCTTTGGCACTACAGCAGTCGCTGGCGTGAATTCAATAGTCACCACAATACACGCTGGATCACCTGATGGAATCCTGCATAGGCTTATATACTCTTTTGACCTCGACCCAGAAGCTATACGAAATATAGATATTATCGTAATGGCTCTTCCTGAAAAAGACCTCAAAGGGAATCTTAAAAGAAGGGTTAGTAGAGTCACTGAGATACAGAAATTCAGAAGAAACCCTCTGGAAGAAGAGAAGTTAGTAGATATTGCAAAATATGATGAAATCAAAGGAGAATGGCAGATAAATTTAGAGAAATCAAATTTCATAACAAAGATTGGAGAGAGGTTTGGTCTGACTAAAAAAGAAGTATTGAAATTACATAGTGATCTTGCTTCATTCTATGAACACTTGTATAAAGAATATATTAATG
>QIGD01000084.1 GCA_003229935.1 Methanobacteriota archaeon
TTTAACCGCTTTGCTGGCTGATAAAGAATTGCTGGATGAAGACAGATTGCAAATATACCGCTAAGCACTATTAGTGCTAAAAATCCATTTTTATATTTCCTTTTATCGACGATGTACTCCCGTTGTCTCCAAAAAAAGTGGCGAAAACCGCTTGACAAAGTTTTAAATTGTTGGTATAATTAGAAAAGAAGGGGGTGTTTTTGGGAAGTTATTTAATTAACTTTACTAAATATGTTATTCGCAAAAGAAAGTAGGTATTATTGCTAACGCACTATGAAAGGTATTGTTGAACATGGAATGGCATACTGGCAACGCTGATTTAATGAGAAGAATTAATGATGAGATTATATTAAATCTTATCAGAGAGCGAGGTCCACTCTCACGAGTTGAATTGACTCGGATTAGTGAGATCAGTGCTCCTACGGTTAGTCGTATTGTTGACCATTTAGAGAAAGAAGGATTTATAAAATGTCATGGGAAAAATAGACCTAATCCAGATGGTGGTCCCCAAGCTATGTTATGGGAATTTAACGGAGATATTGGTCTTGTGCTGGGAATATCTATAGATATGTATGGGGTGGAGGTGATAGTTGTTGATTCTCATGCGAATGTCTTGGGAAAAGTCACTAAAGACATTGATATAGAGGAATATAGAACGATGCCAGAGCAAAAAATAATCGAACTCATTTCTGAGGCGCTTGATAGATTTAATCTTGTTTTGGAACGGATTGTTGGCATAGGGATAGGAATTGCTGGGATTGTTGATAGTCCGAAGGGGATTGTTCTAAACTCGTGTCTGATTGGAAAAAATATTCCACTGAAGGCAGCCGTCGAACAACGGTTTAATATAAGCACCATTGTTGAAAACGATGCCAAATCCATGGCCTTCTGCGAGTTAAAACAAGGGGTTGGGAGAGGAAAAAAAAACATATTTGCAATACATCTGAAAGAAGCTCATGAGGCAGGGATATGTTATGGTATCATCATAAACGGACAGCTTTACCACGGAACAGACGGAAGTGCAGGAGAAGCTATGTACCTCAGTATCCCTAACAATAATAAAAAGGAGGCTTATTGGAGTACGATAGTGCCATATCCCAGCCTCGTCGAGCGAGCGATAATAATGCTTAAAGAAAGAAAAGATTCGATATTACACAACCTTACTACTGATAATGTATTAGCAGACAGAATAACACAAGGAGAAGTTATTAAGGCTGCTGAGGAGGGTGATGAGTTAGCCTTACAAGTGCTAGAAGAAGCTGGAGCTGATTTAGGCGTTGGAATTTTGAATATAGCCATATTATTAAACCCGGAGATGGTTATCATTGATGGAAGTTTCAAAGATGCAGGAGAATTATTATTGGATCCTATACGAAGGACAATGAGGTCTCAGGCGATAACAGAAGAATCAATAAGAGGTGTTGAGGTTGTTTTTGGCGAGGTAAAAGAGAGTGTTGTAGCACAGGGAGCAGCATGTCTTGTGTTGGAAAAGATATATAAACCTCCGCACATCGAATTTTCAACGGCATCCAGAACAAGGAGAAAGAGAGGGGACTCATTAAATACAAAAGTACTTGCCTCCGAAAAGAGCTTTGGCGGGTTTTAGTGCCTGAAGTCGTGATAGGTTTTAATGGTCAATATGAGAGAAGAACAAACCTGGAAATAGATGGTAAAAGTCCCGGTTCCAGAGCCAATCTGGTTAGAGGGGAGGTGAGAATCCAGAAGAGGTCGAGGGCTCTGTTTACGGGATAGAGGGGAATTTAAACAGAGCGAAAAATAGCTAACTGGAAAAAGGGAGGGTACAACCATGTTAAAGAAAATAATGGGAAAACTGACGAACTGCTTTAAACCGCATTTTCAGGCAAATGTGTCTCACAAACACGGAAGAGGTTTTACCCTGATAGAGCTTTTGGTCGTCATCGCTATAATCAGCATTTTGGCGGCGATGTTGCTACCGGCTTTGGCAAAGGCCAGGGAGAAGGCCAGGCAGGCAGTATGTATGAACAATTTAAAACAGATAGGGGTGGCGTTCTTTATGTACGCACAGGACTACGATGGCTGGTTAATGAACGGACACCGACCTATAGTTTGGTATGCTAATCCAGCCTTTTCTTCCTACTTAGGACCGACCTATGGTAAATCTCCCTGGACGAATATATACCTTGTCACTAATGACCCCTCGGAACCCACTCTTCCTCTTGCAGATTTTATTGCCAATTACTATTCCTGGAGTTGGGACGGCAATTGGCGAAAAGATTCTCAGAAAAGAAACCCTTCTGAGCAGACTCTTCTCTCCGATAAGAAGATTTCGAGTGGTAAAGATTCTTATAGCACTATTACTCAAATGGATAATTATATAGATTATCGTCACTCCGGTGGAGCAAATTTTCTCTTCTATGATGGACATGTAGGCTGGATGACGAAAGAAGATATTACACCGGAAAATCTTAACAATTGATGGGAAAGAGGTTGCGGTCAACATTGCAGAAAAGGACACCCACTGGAGGTAATAATGAAGATGCGGCGGTATTTTTTTGTGGTTCTTTTTTGTTTGGTTAGCTTTTGGATTACAGACGGATTTGCAGAAGAAGTAAATTTTCCCTGGGAAGGGAATAAGCTTGGTGTAGATGAAACTGTGCCGTCTCCCTGGACACCGGTAGTCGTTAAGGAGAATAAAAGTGAGTACATAATTTCTGTCTGGGGCAGAAAGATACGATTCAGGAAAGATTGGCCTTTCCCAGTGCAGATCCAGAATCAGGGTAAGGATATGCTGACTGCACCAATCTCCCTTATCTTAAGTCCTGATGGTAAAAAGTTTTCAGAACTACAAGCGGGAAAGAGCTGGATAGTAGAAAAGACAAGGAAAGACCTTGTGGTTCTAAGAGGAAAAGGGATCGTAGGAGGTCTTGAAGTCTCTACTAAGATACAGATTGAATTCGATGGATTTATAAAATTCGATCTTTATCTTAAACCTAAAATTCCCTTGAAAATTAAGAGATTATTCTTAAACATTCCCATGCGGGAAGATGTGGCCAAGTACTATTATCATCCTTATCTCTATGGAACCCGGGCGGAGGCTCTTTCTCATCAGGGGGTAATTAACAAGACGCGTTCTTTTCCTTTTTATGACCTTTTTTTCTCTCTGGCGAATGAAGATATAGGTCTATACTGGACAGCGGAATCTTCTAAAGGCTGGTATCTCCAGAGAAAAGATAGACCCTTGCAGATTATTAAAGAAGAAGGAACAGTAATTTTCAGGCAGAATTTTGTTGATGGGTTCGGGCGGCTTGACTTAAAGGAAGAAAGGCACATCACCTTTGCTATTCAACCCACTCCTATAAAACCGATGCCTAAAGATTGGAAAAGGTGGACTCTCCCTGGTATCTGGAAGATAGCTGACTTTAAATCTTATCTTAAGAGAACACCTGGGCTAAAGCCTATTTTTCTGGAATGGATACACTCTTTTCGTGGTGTAAAAGATAAAGCTCCAGACGTTTTTCTAGGTCACGGAATTCCTATTCCGGCATATCCTAAAAGGTTCAAAAGTTTCATGGAGCCGTATCATAAATTGGGAATCCCGTTGGTTCATTACATTAATCCAAGTATGGTTGATATATATATCTATAAAGATGGGAAGGTTGACGAACCTTTGCCAGAGTGGAAAAAGTATAGAAAAGAATGGCTTGGCGGAAAAGAAGATTTTAATGTCGATGGTCCCTGGCGCGAAGCGGATGTCTGTGGTTTTTCAAAATCATATCAGGATTATCTTGTCTATCAGATATATCGGGGGATAAAGGAATTTAATCTTGATGGCCTTTATATTGATGGTGTTTATCCCCGGCGATGTAAGAATCCAGACCATCCGGAGGGTTCTTTTGTTGACAAGGATGGAAACAGATATTATATTCGTCCTAACTTCTCCTTTCGGGAAATGTATAAGAGAATCTACAAAGTGGTAAAAAAATTGAAGCCTAAGAGTCTTTTAATATTTCATGGAGGGTTGCCTCCTTTAGCCTTTGGTGATATAAATGTTACTGGTGAAGAATTTATTGTTCTGACAAGGAATACTTTTTATACCGACTTTTTAACGCCGGAACAGATTAAAGGACAAGCCTTCCGGGGTAAACAGTTAGGCATCCCTATTTTCTGGTTGCCGGCTTACCGGGGAGAATTTGCCTTTGGAAGTAAGTCGGTAGCGGCTACCAGGGCAATGCTGAGCCTTTTCCTTCTTATTGATACCCATTTCTGGGACGCCTATGCAAACAAAGCTATATTACACAATATTGAGGCAATAAGAGCCCGGCAGAAACTTTGGAAAGCAAAATTTGTGCCTTTCTGGCGAAATACTGCTATTACTACAGATGTAAAAGAGGTAAAGATAAGTTATTGGAAAGGTGCTGATAAAGTAGTAATAGCTGTTTGTAATCCCAGCCAGAAGAATCTGACGAAAGTAACTATTAATCTCCATTTCAATGACTTAGATTTACTTCCAAAACCTTCGAAGAAGAATTATCTGGTCAAGAATCTGGAAACGGGAGAACTTCTCCGTATGGAAAAGTTTTGGGTTTTGGAAAAGAGTATGGGAACCCTTTCCTTGCGAGTCCCCAAGACCGATTTTCGTTTAATATATGTAGGACTTTCCAAGTGAGGAGTAAGAATAAATAGAAGAGATAACAGGAGGTGATACGATTAGGGTTAAAACTTATAAGAAAAGAAATGTTGAAAAGTTCTTTAAAAAAGGGAGGTAAAAAAATGAAACGATACTATTTAGTATGGGGTATAACTATCTTTGTTTTCAGTATGCTGAGGGGGGTGGCTTACTCTAGCGAGGAGCCTGTTTTCTACCTCAAGTTTGACCAGAATTGTATCGCTGTTGTGGAGGGAGACAAGGAGATTAAACCCATAGATACCCAGGGACAATTCTACTATACAAAGGGTGTAAAAGGCAAGGCATTGGTAGTGGATCCGTCAATGGAAGTGAAAATTCCAATTACAAACTTTCCGGTTGAAGAAGGTAGCTTTGCAGTCTGGCTTAAGCCTATTGACTGGGCTGCGAATGATGGGAAGTACCATGAATTGATTTACTGGCGTTTTCCCGATAATACCTGCGTTGGTTTGACAAAACATGCTCGGCCAGGACTTGGTTTGGCTTGGCACCGTGATGAGGTGCCGGGGACATGGAAACAATTGGCCCGATTACCCGGAGGTAAGATGGGAGGATGGCAGCCTGGAACGTGGCACTATGTCGTGGGAACATGGAGATTAGAAAAGGGATATAAAGACGCAAAAGGAGAGCCGGTGGGAGTAACTCGTATGACCCTCTGGGTTGATGGGGAAGTAGCCGATAGTAGGCCCGGGGTGTTCCAGTTTCCATCCAACGACCTGACTTTGGAAATAGGCGGTGTAGGAAGTCCAGGGAAGACTGCTATGGATGAGTACCAAATCTTCTCAAAGGTCTTAACAAGGAAGGAGATAATGGAGCGGTATGTATCCATTATGAAGAAAATTTATGAATGAAGCTTAATGAGAATATTAATTCTTAAAACACAGCGGTTCGTTTCAATGGCAAAACCTTCGGTTTTATTTAAGAAGGTTTGGGCATCTTTGCCTCCCATAGAGCCTTTCTGTTGAGCCAAGGACTTTAGGTGTCGTCTTTGCTCCCTGCTACCTCTTGGAATCGTCTACCATAACTCCTGGGAAAACATTCCCGAATAGATACTTCTTGATTTCGGATTGCGGTCTCTGATTACCCAAAGGGGTTCATTTAGTCCCCGGATGAGTGTATCCTCCAGAAACTCTTTTCAGGCATTATAGCTTTCTCCCTCTCTCATGGCCGAATGGAGAGAAAGCTCCTTTCCTGCGTGGTATCCTGTTTCCAGACATTGGCGCATCCTCCTTTCTTTTAGGCCGGTAACTATTACCAGTCTTTCTAAGGTATTCGTTTGTTCCAGCAAGGAATGATGTGCCGGCATTTTTACACTAATGATAAGATATTACCTCCCTTACTGCCTGCAGAAAAATCGAAACAACAATTTTGTCTGTTGACAAGCTCTCGGACGGTTGCTAAACTTATCCTGACGGTGGATAGGTAGTCGGAATCGGCGGAAACGCCGGGGGGGGAAAGCAATTTCCTGGCAATGGGAGTTCTTGTATATTTAAGGGGGGCCGTATGTTGAATCATGGGAGAGGAAAAAATACCGGAAGGGGTATAGTCGTTTTAAAAACTTTTTTACTT
>QIGD01000085.1 GCA_003229935.1 Methanobacteriota archaeon
TGCAGACAGAGATGTAACAGAAGGGAACACTGATATCCCTAAAGAGGCAACTTCAGGAACGATGGAGACCTTAGAACCCCACGAACTTTAGAGGCTGTCCGACAATTACTCTCAGTAATAAAAATACTGCTCATTTTAGAGAATAAAGGCTAAATTTAGCTTATTTTTCGTAGTATTTTTGATTACGGGACAGCCTCTTTAGTCGTGGGAGTATGTCAGTGAATGTATTCAATCAGTTTTATTATTTGTAGCAAGCTGAGCTGTTAGGCAGCAAAACAAGCACTCAAGAGAGCAGTGCTTCCATGATCTCTTTCATGTGGTTAAAGAGTGTCGATAAATGGGCATCGCTCGGATAGAATTTAGCTTTACAATTTGGGATCGCTTCAGCCATGGCACGACCCACCGAGACGGGAACGTTTACGTCCAGTTCTCCTTGCCACAAGTAAATCTTGTCAAAAGTAATATACTCCAGCCTGAATCCCCAAGGTTGTACATACAACCGACACTCATACGTCGGCCCCTTGGTTCCTTGGCGAAAGGATTCACGGCTGTCTTCAATGAAAAGTCTCCTTAACTCAGACTTATCCAACACTCTCCTGTCTGGCTCCGGCAGCTTCTGCATCATCTCTGGCATCAACTTTTCTACCTTTTCTTCATCCATCTGGCTGTGTCGCCCGATGGACGTAAGAGATGGTCACTTACATTACTCGCAGAAGAACTCAGGAAGAAGGAAGGGTTCGAAACAATAAATCGTGAGAGTATCAGACTCGTTTTAAAAAAAGCAATACAAAGCCATGGCTGAGAAAGATGTGGTGCATCCAGACAATCGATACTATATTTAGAACACATATGTATGATGTCCTCGACCTGTATGGAGAACCATATGACCCTCAAAGGGCACTTGTTAATCTTGACGAGAAACCAAAGCAGCTTCTCTTGGAAAAGAGAACATCCACCCCAATGATGTCTGGAAGCCCTGAAAAATATGATTATGAATATGTTAGGAACGGCACTGCGAACATATTCATGGCTGTCGAATTCAAGGCAGGAAAAAGGGTGACACGTGTAACGAAAAGAAGAACGATGAAGGATTTTGCATTGTTCGTGAAGGTGCTTGTTGATGAAGAATACCCAGATGTTTAAGTCGTCCGACTGGTAATGGACAATCTCAGTACCCACAAAGAAAAGGCGTTCTATGAAACGTTCACCAAAGATGAGGCAGAAAGAATATTGAACAAGATTGAATTTCACTACACACTGAAACATGCAAGCTGGCTAAATGTAGCAGAGATTGAAATCAATGTGATGAATACTGAATGCACAGATAGACGGATAGGTGACACGGAAAGACTAGCCAGGGAAGTGGATGCATGGACATGGAGAAGGAATGAAATGAAAAAGAAGATAGATTGGAAGTTCACCAGAGAGAGGGCTGACAGGAAACTGTCCAATTATTATGCCCCATAACTAAATTGGCATGACACTGGATAGTAGTTCGCAGTACTAAAATATCACTATGAAGAATTGGAAATTTGCAGTGCAGAGAAGGATAGAAGGCAAGGATGATATGGTCAAATTATGAGCTATTTACAATGATACACAAATTTCGAAAAGTTTGTTAATGTTCAGTGTTGTACATAAGAAAATGATAAAGTTCATTATAAATAATGATAAAATATGGAGGCCGCATCATGGCTATTGCTGAAGATGAACTGCTTGCTTTTGCTTGGCTAGGTAGAGAGGTTGGTTTTGATATTCTTGAGCGGGAAGTAATATTCAGAGATTTATGTAGTGGATGTGGTAACTGCTCTGCTGTCTGCCCTGAGAATGTGATTGAGGTTGATGAACTTCCCAGGCTTACTGGAAAGTGCACTGAATGTGCTTACTGTTTAATGAGCTGTTCCAGAAGCTACTTCTCTACAGATGAAATTGAGAAGAAGCTCTTTGGCGAGGTGAGTGAAGAAATACTTGGAAAGAGTATTAGTAAGGTTGGTATGAAAACAAAGGTTGATGAATTTCAGAATGTTGTTCAGGATGGCGGATTTGTCACTACATTTCTCAAATATGCCCTTGAGAAGGGCTATATAGATGGTGCTATTGTTTCGGGGGTTAAAGCTGAGAACAGGTGGTATCCAGAGCCAAAGCTTGTTACCAATGTTAAAGAGCTTCCTGAGACAGCTGGAACAAGATATTCCAATTCAGCAAATCTCTCTGTGTTAAAAGAAGCTGGAGAGAAAGGACTTAAAAAACTTGCTATTGTAGGCCTGCCATGCCAGATTGAAGCTGCGAGAAAGCTCCAGTATTATCCTTTTGATGACATAAAACTTGGAAATATCATAAAATATACAGTATCAATCTTCTGCACATCAAACTTTAAATATGAAGGGCTTATGCACACACTTGTTAGAGATACCTATGGTGTGGACATAGAAGATATTGTTAAGATGGATATTAAGGGAAAGAACGTACTTGTTTTCACAGCAAATGAAAAGATTGAGGTTCCTCTTAAAGAGGCTTACAGGTATAAAAGAGAGGGGTGTAAGGTTTGTACTGACTTCACAGGAAGGCTGTCAGATTTTGCTACTGGTAGCGTTGGAGCTCCAGGTAGTTATAACTCTGTTTTCGCAAGAACTGAAGAGGCAGCCAAACTGCTTGATGAGATGATTGAGGAGAACCTTTTTGATGTGGTTAAGCTCAGTGAAGATAAAAAAGGTCTGGGAGTTGCCAACTTCCTGCAGCAGAGAAAGGAAAAGAATGCAAAGAAAGTCATAAGGAAGAAAATCAGAGGTGTTCTTCCATTGCCATTCAGGAACATGAAATTTTAGGTGATATTGATGACCTATAAATCCAGAAAAATAAAAATAGAGAAGGTTGAGTCCCCTTCTATAAAAATAGATGATATGGTAATAGAAATAGGTGAGGTGGAAGAGGATACTTGGGATGAAGCAATGGGGCCTACACCGAAGCCAGAATGGATGGACTTGAGGGACTGGGACCACAAACTTATTGAGAAGTATGAGCCCTTTTATTCTCCGACCTGTGATATGTGCTGCCTGTGCAGCTTTGGCAAGTGTGACCTTACTCATGGTAAGAAAGGTGCCTGTGGAATAGACTCGAAAACTCAGCAGGCAAGAATGGTTGCTCTGGAATGTGCCATAGGTACTGCAGCTCATGGTGCCCATGCAAGGCATCTACTTGAACATCTAATAGAACGTCTCGGTGTTGATTATAAAATAGACTTAGGTATGAATATTGCTGTTGAAGCGCCAATTTACAGGACAATTGTTGGCAGTAAGCCTGAAACGCTGGGAGATCTCAGGGAAGGTATGGATTATTCCGAGAAAGAGCTACAACATATACTCTCCTCTGTTCACACAGGACAGGAGGGAAGTTATGTGGATTTTGAAAGTAAAGCTCTTCATGCTGGAATGATTGACAATCTCGTTAAGGAGATTGCGGATATAGCCCAGATAGTTGGTTACGATTTTCCCAAAGGCGACCCTGATGCACCTCTCGCTGATATAGGTTATGGTAGTGTTGACAGAAAGAAGCCTGTTGTGCTCTTCATAGGCCACAATGTAGCGCCTGGTGCTGAGGTTATAACCTACGCTGAGGTTAATGATAAAATTGACAAGATAGAAGTGGCTGGTTTATGCTGTACCGCTCATGACCTTCAGAGAAGGCGAGATTCTGCCAAGATTATAGGCCCAATGAGCGACCAGATACAATTTATACGCTCAGGTATAGCTGATGTTATAGTCGTGGATGAGCAGTGTGTCAGAGTAGATATTCTCGAGGAAGCGCAGAAGGTTGGCGCTCCTGTTATTGCATCAAATGATAAGATGGGTTTGAATCTTCCTGATAGAACTCTTGACAATCCTGATGAAATAGTGGATGACCTTGCCACAGGAAGGGCCCCAGGAGTACTTATATGGAAGCCTGAGAAAGTGGGTGAGGTTGCTGTAAAACTTGCTGAGAAAATAGCTCCTATCAGGGCAAAATATAAAGAAGGTTCTCTTCCTTCTGAAGAGGAGGTTAAGAACGAGGCAGCAAGGTGTGTCAGCTGTGAGAAATGTCAGCGTGCCTGTCCTGTTAATCTCCACATCTCACCCACACTCAAGGAAGCTGCAAATGGTAATTTTGCGCCTCTGGCAAAGTTGAGAGAGAAGTGCATTGGCTGTATTCGCTGTGAGAGTGCTTGCCAGAGAGATATAAAGGTGCTTTCTCTCATAGAGAAGGCAGCTGAAGCGAAAACCTATAGTGAAACCTATAAAATCAGAATAGGCAGGGGGCCTATACTCGATACGGAAATAAGAAATGTTGGTGCGCCGATAGTCTTCGGTGAAATTCCAGGTATTATAGCCTTTGCAGGTTGCAGCAACTATGCCAATGGTGCTGAAGAGGTTGCAAGGATGGCTGAAGAATTTCTCAAGAGGAACTATATAGTGGTTGTCAGTGGGTGTGCAGCCATGAGTATAGCAGAGTATAAGGATGAGAATGGTCAAACTCTCTATGAGAGGTATCCTGGTACATTCGATGCTGGTGGCCTTGTTAACACAGGTTCATGTGTTTCTAATGCCCATATTATTGGTGCAGCAATAAAGATTCCTGCTATCTTCGCAAGACGAAACCTTAGAGGTAACTTTGAGGAGATTTCAGATTATATTTTCAATCGAGTTGGTGCAGTAGGTGTAGTCTGGGGTGCCATGAGTCAGAAGGCTATTAGTATTGGCACAGGGCTAAACAGATGGGGTATACCCATAATTATGGGTCCAACCGGTACAAAGTATAGAAGGCTTTACCTCGGCAGAAAGGATAAACCTGAGAAGTGGAAGCTATATGATGCCAAGACCGGCAAAAAGGTAGATGGGGAACCTGCTCCAGAGCATCTTGCCTATGCCGCAGAGAGTATGGAGGAGGCCATGGTGATGATAGCTAAACTTGTTATGCGTCCCAATGATACCACCAGACAGGTAAAACTTGCCCATTATATAGATTTACACCAGCGTTATATGGGCACTTTCCCGGATGATGTTCATCTTTTTGTGAGAACAGAAGCAGATATACCCATAAATGCCAAGAAGAAGATTCTTGAGATTATCAGGAAAAAGGGCTGGAAACCCAGGAAGATTCCTGACCCAACTTTGCTTGAACGTATGATAATGAAGAAGAAGGAGGCAGGGAAGTGAACGATATACCTTTAACTTCTTGGAGGCCCACAATGGAGGCAGGACCAAAAAAAGCTATTCCTGTGGATCCAGAGGGTGTGGCAAAGATAATTAATAGAGCAGAGCGTTCCAGTCTGGCTATAGGAGCAATGATTCTTGAAAATGATAGGCTTATTGAATTTGTGGAGAGGCTGAGTAAAGCTGGAATTTCCATAGTGGCAACTGCCCACAGCATAAAATATACTACAGAGCGTGGAATACCAGCTTATAAAGCAGGTGTTGTAGAGGTTACAAACCTCTTGACTGACCCCAGCTGGGAAGGCTTTGATGGTAAAGGTAAACCAGATGTGTTGCTTGTTATGGCAATAAACCTTGACCTTGAAAATGCAACTTTTGAAAGCTTAAAGAACTACTCGGATGTAAAGAGTATATGTATAGACAGGTACTTTATGATAAATGCCACCTACTCCTTTCCGTCACTTACCGAGGAAATATGGATTGAGTATCTTGAGAGGCTGTGTCAGGAGCTTGGAGTATAGATAACTTAAATGGTACCAGTAAAGCTATGTATCTTCTATGAAAAGAATAAAACTTAGTGATAAATAGGTAGAATACCTCAGGATTTTGGTGAAAAAGGGACGTAAAAGCGCAAGAGAATTGATAAGAGTACGTATTTTACTTTTGATTAATGAGGGGAGAACGGAAATCAAGACAAAAGAGATACTCGGAATCTTCAGGGCAACCGTTTCTAACATCAAGAAAAGATACCGGGAGGAAGGACTTCAAAGTGCTCTGACAGAGAAACCAAGGATGGGTCAGCCAAAAAAATATACCAAAATGCACGAGGTAGAAATCACAGCGCTTGCATGCACCAAATCGCCTGATGGACGAAAGAGATGGTCACTTACATTGCTAGTGCCCCATCAAATAACTTTCTTCCGTAACTTATTTATCTGCATCAACTGATTATTTATATTCATGTGCATCTATGTCCGTGATATAACAAACGAGGAGGGGAGTCACCTACAACGTTACCTTCGTAGAGGAAGGACCCGGTGACCATCAATCGTGCTCATATAATCCTTGCTAGTGTCATGAAAATTTAATTATGGGACATAATACTTTGATAGTTTTCTATCAGCCTTCTCTCTGGTGAACTTCCAATCTATCTTCTTTTTCAGGTCATTCCTTCTCCCTGTCCATGCATCCACT
>QIGD01000086.1 GCA_003229935.1 Methanobacteriota archaeon
ATATTTTGCTGCATTACTCATAATATTTGAAAACACATCTTCAAGCAGAGGATTGGCTTTAAGCTTTACAGACTTCTCTGGAAGCTCTATAGTTATATTCTTCTGTTTGTATATGTATTCCACAGAATAATAAGCATTTTTCAGAACATCACGTAAATCCATCTCATTCATTGCTACCTTTTCAATTTCCTCAAGTGTTGAGAACTTGCTGGCATTCTCTATAAGCTCAATCAACCTCTCACTTGCTTTAAAGGCAGTATTCAGCATTTTTCTCTTATCCTCATCTTCCTCAATCTCAAGGAGAACTTCGATATAACCTTTAACAATACCAGCAGGATTGAGAAGGTCATGCCTTATTATATCAACAAATATATCCTTCATTCTGTTGCTGTGCTCAAGCTCCTTCAGTCTTATATTCAGCTCATCATCAAGAATCTTCCTATCAGTTATATCTCTTATAATAATAATTATTTCCTCTTCACCCTTTATCCTTGAAGCCGAAAGCTCAGCAAAAAATATTTCTCCATTCTTCCTTTTTCCTGTTAGCTCAGATCTAAAATAGCTATTTTTCTTAAGAGCAGAGTGAAGCCTCTCTCCCAACTCCTCAAACTCAGTTTTATTTGAGCAGAGAATTTCAGTATTCTTCCCTATAAGTTCCTCTCTAGAATATCCCCACATAGTTTCTACAGCCTCATTGCAATCCAGAATTATTCTTCCATTGCCTATAACAAAAAGGACTTCTGGATTTATACTCCTGACTAGAGACTCTGAAAACTCCCTTTCTTTCAGCAATTTTTCTTCTGTTAGCTTAATCTCTGTAATATTTGCCACATTCCCCAGAACAGCTGGTTTGTCTCTATACTGAATAATCACAGGTTTTATCACAGCCCATTCTGTGCTCTTATCCTTTTTTAAGAACTTTATTTCAATTTCTTCAGGAAGGTCATTTAAATTTCCATTTTTCATCCTGAGAATAATGTCCTTCACTTCTTCCTCCTGATCAGGATGAACAAGCTCCATAGGGTCAATACTCAGAAGCTCCTCCTCGTTATACCCACATATCTCCTCCATCCCCATATTGGCCAGTTTAAACAATCCGTCCTGCATGATATATATACCATTTCTCGAAGATTCTATAAGTACCCTGTACATATCTCTTGATTTCCCAAGCTCCCTACAGGCATCCTCAAACATTCTATAGGAAGATTCAAGCTCATTATAGAGGTACTCCCTTTCAATTATCAGCCCTACCTTAAGGGCAAGCCTGTAGAGCCGAAAGGCATCTTTATCATCGAGCCTATACCTTGAAGCCACACCAATAATACCCACAACTTTATCACTGCTCATAATAGGAACACCAAGAGCAGATTTAATACCATAAGACCCTGCAATAAGAGAAGTTATAGGTTTGATTTTTTTTCCAGTGTGTTCACTTACAATTTTTTCTATATCATCAGTTATCGAATACTTTTTCTTCTTTATAATATCATAAAAGATACTTTTTTTGTTTAGCGGTATTGTGTAACCTTCAAGAGAAAATCCTGTGATCTCCTCAATCTCCTTCAAAAGTTTGGAAGGCGCACTGAAGGAAGTTACATTTAGCTGGAGTCTATCATTGTTTAAGGTATATATTGACACAATCTCATAACCCATCAGCTCGGTCAAACCATCAACAATAACTCTATAGATTTTTCCAATCTTAGCTCCTATGCTAATAAGTTCAGAAATTCTTCTTAGAAATTCTGTTTCATACTCCATCACCACATTTTCAGTAACGTCCCTCGAAATTAATACAGTCTTGATAAATTCGCCATCAATAAACACAGGAAAAGCTTTAACTTCTATGTATCTTCTCTGTCCATCCATATAATGACAGTAAAGAGTTTTGTAGCTAGAGCCTTCCTTTCGAATTTTTTCAAAATCTATCAACAAGGAGGGATGTTTCAGTTTATTAATAACTTCGTGGTCTTTTTTTCCTATAATTTCTTCTCGCTTAACACTGTAAAATTCGAGATATGCAATGTTGGCATCAACAATTTTATGGTTCCTGTCTAGGATAACAACCGGTTCATCCATGGCATTTAGAATAGCATTAAAACTGCCTTCCAGAACTTTGAAACTTCTATTGATGTCTCCCATTAAATATAACCCCGGTCTTTAACATTTAAAAATTAGATCAAGTGAAGATAGCTCAGATAGTATGAAACTTTATTGATTATTTTACTTTTTTATAATTTCAACAACAAAAACTACCCCACCCTATGGATTATCCTCGACCCATATCATACCTGAGTAGAGCTCAACAATCCGACTGGCTATTGCCAGTCCTAACCCACTACCTTTAACTCACAATAGCAAGAAGTCCCCTTGCGTAAGCTAGGGGATGAATTGCTATTGTTTATCACTTTTTGCTAAGAAGACCAATTGACATCAAATACCTGAAATAATGTGATCTGTAAGGTATATACTTATATTAATGCTAAGAACATATAAATACCGGCAATATAAGATAAAGAATCAGAAAAATAAACTTATTATGACTGTAAACACCTACAGGCACCTCTAAAACAGTGCTCTTGCTAAGAGAAAAAGATAGTTTGAGTCTTATATGTTACTTGTGGAAAAACACTGGTTGACTTTTTTCATTCCAGCTTTAGAAGCCTCATATGAGCTTGGAGAATGGTAAATTAAGAACACCATACGAGGCATTCTTAGACAAAATGAAGGAAAATTAAAACGGTGATGAACATGAAATTAAACTCTAAAACGAACATTAATGCAGGGGAGCACAAAAAATTTGCTAAACCAAAAAGTATTTAAGTTAAGAGATATTACACATTTGTGTAATAAATAGGTGAGGTATAATATGTTTATAGGAGAAGCCCTTATAGGAGAAGGTTATGAAGTTGCCCATATTGATTTAATTATGGGAGATAAGAATGGGGCTGTAGGCCAAGCTTTTGCTATTGGCTTGAGCAATCTAAGTTCTGGACACACACCCCTACTCAGCGTTATAAGGCCAAATCTACCCCCAAAGCCCTACACTCTTGTGGTGCCAAAGGTTACAGTAAAAGCTATGGGCGATGTGGAGAAGATTTTCGGCCCAGCTCAGGCAGCAGTTGCCAAGGCTGTTGCAGATTCTGTTGAAGAAGGTATAATACCTCTGAAGAAGCTTGATGAGTGGGTTATTGTTGTCAGTGTATTCATTCATCCCGAGGCAACTGACTACAGGAGAATATACCATTATAACTACTCTGGAACAAAGCTTGCTATCAAGAGAGCAATGACAAACTATCCCAGCTGGGATAAAATCAAGTTCGACAAAGACAGGGCAACTCATCCAATTATGGGGTTCAAGGTTCCAAGACTCTGGAGGCCACCCTATCTTCAGATTGCTCTTGACGTGCCAAACATAGACAATGCAAGGGATGTTATTAAGAATATTCCAAAGAACGATAGAATCATCCTTGAAGCAGGCACACCTCTGCTCAAGCGTTATGGAACAAAAGTTATAAGTGAACTCCGTGAGGTTGCAAAAGACTCTTTATTTATTGCTGACCTTAAAACTCTCGATGTTGGCAAGATTGAAGTTGATTTAGCCTATGACGAAACAGCAGATGCTGTAGTTGTAAGCGGCCTAGCTACATCCCAAACCATAGACAAATTTATATATGAAGCAAGAAGGCTTGGCATTTATGCTGTTGTGGACATGCTCAATGTAGAATCTCCCCTAGAGAGGCTGAAAAGCATCAAAGAACTCCCAGATGTGGTAATTCTACACAGAGCTATAGATGCTGAGAGTGAAGAGGACCAGCGCTGGAAATGGATAAGAATGATAAAAGAGGAATTTAAAGGTGAGAAGATACTCATTGCTGTTGCTGGAGGTGTAACTCCCCAAATTGCATCTAAAGCACTGCAAAATGGTGCGGATATACTCATCGTTGGAAGATATATAACCCAGAGCAAAGACGTAAGGAAATCCACCATAGATTTCCTAGATGTTCTGAGCAGGGAACTTCCAAAAGAGCCAGGTGATATCGACCTATTCAGAGTGCATGTAGAATAGAGGTGAAGCTCTCTATTCTCCTATTTTTTATTAAATTTATAGAGAGAACATGGAAAGAACTCAGTAATGTTCATCATAATCTTTTTTTCTCGTATAATATTATAATTTCTTCTAAGCACAGCTTCATCAGGAGAAATTCTGAAAATTCTGGAGAGTTTCTTTCCAGCCTTAACAACTGAATAATTCCTTAGTTCACGTCTTGATTCAATCTTCAGCCTTTTCATTATTCTGCCTATAGATATATCCTCTTTCAGAATATATCCCCTGAATTCAGGCTCTATTCTCTCTACAGGAGTCAATGATACTGCATATGTAGTATTTATTTCACCTGCTCTGAGAATAACAACCCTCATATTCACATTATTACCCTTATGAATCTCAAGAAGACTGGCAACTCTCTCACCTGCCTTTATAACCTTCTGAAGCTCGGTCTTCACCTCCACCTGACCAAAAAGAGCTTCCAGCACACTTGTTACTGAGCCGTCTGTTGTAAGCAGAATCCTGTGCACAGGAGATAGTTTCTTCTCAATCTCCTCAAATTTCACCTCAATGCAACCCCTCTTATATCTTCAAGTTTGAGTTCTCTCTCCTCCATAAATTCCTTCATCTCCAGAGAAACCTTTCTGAAAACCGAGATACCCCTTAATAAAACACCCGTGCCTATCTGTACAGCCTCTGCCCCAGCCATTATAAACTCAAGAGCATCTTCTCCAGTGAGAATACCTCCACAGCCTATAACTGGTATTGAAACCTCACTTGCTATTTCATAAACACAGCGTACAGCTATGGATTTTATACATTTTCCAGAGAGACCACCCACTTTATTTCCAAGAACAGGTCTTCTTGCATCAATGTTTATACTCATTGCCTTTATTGTATTTATAGCCACAATGGCATCAGCCTTTGCCTCTTCACAGGCTTTTGCAATCTCTGCAATATCTCCAGCTTCAGCGGTGAGCTTGGCAAAAACAGGCACCTTAACCTTCCTCTTAACCTCCCTTACAGCTTCAAAAGCAAGCTCAGGGCTCTTTCCAAAGAATTGCCCGGCTCGCTCGACATTGGGACAGGAAAGGTTAAGTTCTATTGCATCAGCATAGCTATTAAGTGCTCCTGCTGATTTCACATAATCATCAATACTGAAACCATATACACTTGCTATAACAGGCACGCCAGCTTCTTTGGCAATTTCAAGTTCTCCTGCCATTTCATCAATACCACAATTTGACAGCCCTACTGCATTGAGCAGTCCTTGAGGAACCTCAATAACAGTTGGATTTCTATGCCCTACTCTAGCCTCACTACCAGCAGATTTGGAAACAACTGCTCCGGCACCTGCCATAGCAACTCTTCTCAGAGAGGCTCCTGTTGTGCCAAGAATTCCAGAGGCAAGTATTGTGGGATTCTTCAGTTTTATACCCGCAACTTCAACTTCCAACAAAAGCTCACCTTGTCTAAGTTATTCCCAAGTAAATAAAATTCTTTTGGATGAGAGACAGGAAGTAGTAGCCTATCCGGCTTTGTGTATAAAGTTTTATTTTTCATCTACTTTATACACAGATTGCCTACTTTATACACAGACGATACTTTTTACACAAAGCCTTTTGAAACAGAGATTATAAATACTAAAATATATAAATATATTTCATAGAAGTGATATAAAATGGAAATGAAGTATAATATCAGGGTTGCAATTTTTCTGGGGATACTTGTGGGGATATTTGTATTTATCCTCAACGGCGGGCTCGGTTTATTTCACTGAAGGAAAAGTGAACTGGATAACCGCCATTGGAACCACAATAGGATTTTCGATTGGATATTTCATTTCCAAAAATTTTTCATCTACTTTATACACAAAAATCAGGAGTAATCCCTAACTCACACATTTCTTAGATGACAACACAGATGTCATGAGCAATGACTTTAGATAAAACCTCATTAACCTGTGCTATTCAAGTCTGACTCCTTACACGGCTTCGAACTTTGACTTAATCATGTGTACTTTGCTTTCGGCATTACTCCTTTTGTGATAGTGAGTTAAAGTTAAGTTAGTATCAGTACTTCGTAAAGTAATTTCCAGAAGTTATCAATAACCTTAACTCCTTTCATTTAGAGAATCAGTACTTCATAATTTGACCGTA
>QIGD01000087.1 GCA_003229935.1 Methanobacteriota archaeon
ATAAATATTGAAAATAGTATGAAATTTTCTATTGACAAACATTCGCTGCTTAAAAACCCACTAAAGATTCATTAAAATCTAAGATTTTATGTGAAGGTGCCAGATTAGGTGTGAAACGTTAAAACAATCAATAGAATCAGTAAAAAAACAGTTTCCTGATTTTGTTCCCAAATATGATGAAACTTTCTTTGATTTAATTATAGACTAAAGAGAACCTTCTCTTTAGGTTTCAGAAATCTTTTGATTCTTTTATAAAGAGTCTCACGCATATATATTACATGAAGAAAACAATTGTCTTATTGGGATTACTGCTACTTGGTGGATTTATAGTCACATCAGTACATGCTGTAGAAGTAACAGGGGCAACACCCGGGTATATTGTTATAACTAACAATCATACAAATCTGACCTTTAGAGTGCCTGTTGCAATTCTCTCAGAAAGGAATTTGAATTCTTCATTCTATGAAAAAGCAAAGAGTCTGACTAAATCTTCAAAACCTCTGCTTACATTATCTTACCCTTTCAATAATACGAAGAATTATAATAATTCTGTTCCAATCGTTGGGCAAGCACTTAGTGTTAATCAAATAAATTCTATAAAATATTCTCTTGATAACGGGAGCTGGATATCCATCCATCTAGAAAGAAAAGGAGATATTTATGAGTTTAATACAACTATATTTGCGGTGAAAGGTAGTCATACTCTAATAATCAAAGCTGTAGATTCTAAGAATCATGTGAGCTCTTTGGAGGTTAACTTTGAGGTTGCGATTACAAAAGGGAGATGGGCTTTTTATAAAGTGCCATGGCCAATTTACAGAGGGGGAACTTTCTATACCCAGACAGGTTATAAAATAGTTATAAAGAATGATTGGAGTTATTCTGATTATTTAAGTGGAAAACTTCCTTCAATATATGTATATTCTCCAGATGGTAAGCTTTATGCTCAACTAAAAGAGAGCGTCATTAAGGCCGTGCCAGGCAAATTGGTGTGGAACTATAATGCTGTAAAATCTATATCATCAAATGCTGATTGGTGTTTTTGGACATATCAGTGGTTGATGACACCTAATAATGTAGGGCATACTGATCCAGGTAGTGGTAGACTTCAATTAAATAATGTAAAGATATATCTCTACGAAACACAAAATGCTGGAGCTAATTGGAAACAGACATATAAAGTAGATAATTTTAATGCACAGTATGGGCAACCTGATTATATTCATGGTGATTTATTTACTGCTGTAAGATTATACAATGGTCCTAATTTGGCAGTAAGTGATGGTTATTGTGGATTTTTAAATATTAAAAATCCTTACCTCCCTGGAGATTATGCTTCTCCTGAGATACTTGGAGCTGGATATCATGTTTATACAAAAACAACAAAATATGTATCTTATTATAATGTGTACACTACTCCTGTAACATATACTTATTATCCACCTATTAAAAGTAATATAAAATTAATTAAGTTTAATTACATTTCAAATAAAACAGGGTTGAATATATTAGTGCATGATGATGATGCTAACCCAATTACATATAAACAATTTACATCAAATGACGGGATTTTTGACTTGAATATAAATGAACTTAAAAGATATTTGTATAATGCAACTCTTAATTTAAAAGTAGATATAAATGGGAAACCTACCACGCCAATCGATGATTATTTTGTATTGAGTGATTACCCGGACGAGTGGGAAACATATACTATTTCAAAGATTACTGCTCCAAATAAGGTATATAGTATTAACCCATCAACAGCAGGGTTAATTCCAAATCAGGTGAACACTGTTGTAGTTAAAGCCACTGATGCTGCTGGAAGAGTAACTACAAAGAATATAAATGTGTATTATGATAACAAGCCACCTGCTATTGCAGTTTCACCTTATAAGAAAACTAAAACACCTATTTTAGTCTATGACAATGGGAATTATGGTATAAGTCCATGGGGTAAGAGAATAACAGGATGGCCAGACTCTACAGCAGGATGGATATGGACTCAGAAATCCACATCTGTTGTACCTCCTGGCAGTGTTACACTTATGAAGTCATTCACTGTGAGTAAAAGTGGCACTTTCACATTCTACACAACAGCAGACAATTCATTTACTCTGTCTGTTGACAGTAAAAATATACTAAGTGGCAACAATTGGCAGAAGGCTTATAAGACTACTTACAATCTTTCTGCTGGGACACATACCATTAAAATAATAGCGACAAATGCTGGAACATCTCCAAATCCTGCTGGTGTCCTCTTTGCAATGTATAGTTCAACTGGGAAATTAATACTTCAGTCAGACAGAACTTGGAATCATGGATTTATTGTTGCGACTTTATTCAATGGACAGGTCACATTGGACGTAAGTGATATTTCAGGAGTTAGAGCTATAAATGTTACCACTGTTCCTTATGGGACTATAATTTATGGGGATACTTCTTATACTCTATCAAAAAGTAACCCTTGGGCTGCTATTCTTACTCACAAGATAACTGATACAAACCTATCTCAAACTATTCAAGAAAAACTTGAAATAATGGTACCTGATAAAACTGTGACAGTCAGTATAAAAGCAGAAGATGGTGTGTTTAATACAATAAAAAAGAATTATACATTTACTTATTCTGTTCCAATCGTTCAGCTGACTTCTGAAGAGAATAACGGAAGGTATACTCCTCTTAAAAACACAGGTGAATTTACAGCAACAACATATGGTGAGCCAGCTATATCTGTAAGTTTGAAGTTGAATAACAGTGATTGGGTTTTAATGAAACACGTTACAACAAATAATTGGATTCTCAACGACCCAAGCATTCTATTCAAACCCAATGCATGGAATACTGTAACTCTACATGCTGTTGGAGAGAACAATAAATCCACAACTGAAACAACAAAGTTTTATTATGGTGAATCAATATCCTGGAACTTTAACACACCTTCTAATCGGACTGGGTGGTTTAACTACCATCTGGCGAGCACTAAAAATAATATATATTTGGAGGGTCATAGTAGTGCATGGGCAACGTCTAATATTAATAAAGGGATTGTTGTTAAAATAGGTACTAAAACGAATAATATTGGTATGACTGGTGGGAAATGGAAGTTATATTCCCTCAACTTAACAAGAGGTGTTTATAACATAAAATTTTACGAGAAAGTAGGGTATCCTGGTAATATTTATGGTTGGGTAACAGTACTGAAAGAATTTGGGGAAGTAAAACTTGGAGTTTCTAACCCATCAGTGTTACAATTCACAGGAAAAACATGGTATAGTATATCTAAACCTGATTATTGGTCATGGTATACTGCTTATGGTGCTAGTGATAATGTGAGTGTCAATTAAATAAGATAGAGTGATTAACATGTCATTATTAGAGTATATTTACGACACATATTTTAAGCCTGGGCAGGAGCATATAGATTATGTCTTGCAGGAACAGGCAAAAGCAGGATATATCAATCTTCTGTTACCTGACCTTGCTTCAAGAGTACCATGGGTAGGGCTTCCAGATCCAGACCCTGAATTTATTATTCCAGAAGAAGATACACCTATCTCAGTATATACAGGCAGGACAGAGCACCTCAAGATGCCTGTATTCTGGATGCCTCTGAGTTTAATGAATCCACATTTATTAGGAGTAGGTACAACAGGTGCAGGTAAATCAACACTGGTAAAGACTATGACAATCAGAATGGCTAGAGAAGGCGTGCCTAATATACTTTTCATAGACTTTATTGGTGAGTATGCAAGGTTCGTTGAATACTTTATGAAAGGTAAAGTGGTTAGACTTGGAACAGAAGGAAATAATATCAATCTTTTAGACTTATCCTCTACACATCCACGTCTTAGGGTAGAGCAGACCCTCTCTGCTTTATCATCAGAACTTAATCTAGATAATGCACCACGACAGAGAAATATACTCAGAAGGGCTATCTCAAAGGCTTATAAAGACGCTGGAATACCTATAAGTGAAAAAAGCATATCACGAGATTTCTGGGCGAAGTATAACAAACTCAGCCCTACTATGAAAGATGTGTACAATATCATAAGAGATATGATGAAAGAAGAGGATTCAGGAAAGTTCATGGTAGGTAGTAAAGGTGGGAGAGAATCAAGTGAAGGTATGCTTGACAAGTTAGAGAAATATAACCACCCTCCATATGATTCTATCACTTCTAAAAGCACTGTTAACCTGGAGAAAATTCTTACGAATCCAGGGGTATTAAGTATAGACCTCTCAGGATTCCCTACTGAAGATATGAAAATAATGACTGCTATAATGCTTTTACATTTACAAGAGCAGTTTATGCGTACCTTCCCATCCAATACTGGAGAAATAAGGACTTTTATAGTAATAGATGAGGCATGGAAATTACTTAAATTAAAAGAGAATAATCCTCTTTCAGTCATGGCAAGAGAAGCAAGAAAATATGGCCTGGCTCTTCTCATACTTTCTCAAAGACTGAAAGATTCAGATAATGATTTATTCAGCCTGTTTGGTACCTACGTTATTCTCAACCTGACAGAAGCAGAGGACATAAATTATCTTAAAGATAGTCTTAATCTTACTTCCAGAGAAGTAACTAAAATTCGTAATGCAAAAAGAGGTGACGCTATTATTTCTCTAAAAGTTTCTCAGCAGGGGCAGGTTAGATTTTGGATAACCGTAGACCCTATATTGAGTACAGACCTGATAGAGATAGTGTTTCCAGAAGTGCCAGACCTTGATAGTATAATCAAGGAAGTTTCAAAAATATATTAACTGTTTTTTTTTCTCTGATTCTTTTATATACTTTGCTTTTAGTTTAGATGATATGTCAAGTATCATATGTGTCAGTGGAGGTAAAGGAGGAGTTGGAAAGTCGTTCATATCAATCAATTTAGGATATTGGATGTCCAAGCTTCTCCACCGACACGTTCTTGTAATTTCTGCTGACCCTACCAATAAAACTGTTGATAGGTATATTACTCACTTTTCAGAGTATGGATGGGATGATTTTCTCAAAGGGACTGCTCTTGACATAGATGAATGTCTCAGCAGGACTAATGTTGAAAATCTGTATGTAGTCCCTGCAAGAACTGAAGATTTTTTAGATATTGACCCAGATTTAAGAAAGATAATGACTCGTTTGGACTTTTTCAGGAGAGATGTGTTATCAGGGAGCTTTGGGGCAGTTATTTTAGATACCCCTGCGGGTTACAATGCAATCAACCAGATTTATTCTAGAATTTCACAGACAAATCTTGTGGTGGCAACACCAAGAGAAGATGACATACGTGGAGTTTTAGAATTTCTCTCACTTCTCAGGGCAGGGTGGAGAGAAAGTTGGAAAGAAGATGTGAAAGGATTGCAGGGTATTGTGAATATGATTTATAGTAAAGAAGAGGCAAGACAGGTTTGTACAACATTAAGTCTTCCTCTATTAGGGTATGTAGGTTATACTAAGAAAAAAGAGGAAGCAACGAAACTGGGGGAGATTTACAGCAATCTTTTCCCATCAGACCCTGTGACCTTGCAGATGAAAGATATAACACTCTCTCTATTGGGAAGAAGTCCTATAACAAATAATACATCATCTTTCTTCAGCCTGTACCAGAGAATCAAGAACTCAATCTTCTCCTCTGGCTAAAGTTCTCTGTTGCCATCAACTCAAATCTTCTGATTCTTTTATAAACTATCTCTTATTTCTTAAGGTTATGTCTAAAATTGCGCTTATAGGAACTGGGGGTGTAGGGAAGACTATCATTGCCGTGGCTGTAAAGGAATTAAGTGATAGTGTAGAGGTGTACGACTTTGATCCTCTCTGTGGATTGAGGCACCTCGAGCCAGATGTGAAGACAGAAAAGCATACCCTTGTACAACCATCCGTTATAGATACTCGTGCAGGGGAATGGCTTATCAGATTCTTACTCAAACACCCTGATGTGAAGATTCTTATTGTGACAACACCTGATGTGCATAAAGTTGAAGAGACCAGAGAGTTGATTGCAAGTTTAGAATATTATAAAGTTTATAATCCAGTTGTTGGGGTTGTAATCTCTAAAAATGTAGGAAAAGAATCTGTAAACTTAGGAATAAATGTTGTTGGCACTATACCATACTCATAAAAAGTCTTTGAGAGCTGTTCAACAGGAAACCCAGAAGGTATTAAAAA
>QIGD01000088.1 GCA_003229935.1 Methanobacteriota archaeon
CTTCTGCATCTTTTACAACGCCTCCTAATCAACCAATTGCTCTTATTCCTCACGGAACAAGCCCACGACTTTAGTCGTGGGTGATTGACTAAAAACCATACCATGTAGATTGAAAGTTCTGCTTATGCCTTCTACCAGATTGCGGAAACCTGTATCCTGCACCTTTCCCCTAATCTCTATGTTGCAGTAACTGTTAGCAGACATAATTTGACTTTAATACTTATCATATATAAGATTATTGTTTGCAGCTAAATTCTGTTCCTGAACCATTCGATAGTCTTTTTAAGGCCCATATCGAGGCTATACTCTGGATTATATCCCAGCTCACTCTTTGCCTTTGTTATATCAGCAAGACTATCCCTTATATCACCTGGCCTGGGTGCCTTATGAACAATCTCAGAGCTGGAGGATATAAGAGTAACAATTTTCTCAGCAAGTCCCTTAATGCTTATATTCTCTCCATAGGCGATATTGAAGTTTCCTGCAGTATGACCCTTCATAGCTTTTATATTGGCCTGAACCACATCCTCAATATAGGTAAAATCTCTCGTCTGAAGTCCATCTCCCTCGATAGTAAGTGGCTCATCCTTAAGGGCAGAGGTTATGAATTTTGGAATAACTGCCGCATATTCGCTTTTCGGGTCCTGCTTTGGACCATATACATTAAAATAGCGAAGACAGGCAACAGGAAACTTATAGAGCTGGCTGAATACCCCTGAATATAGTTCCTTGGTAACCTTTGTGACAGCATAAGGAGAAAGAGGGTTGTAGGTCATGTCCTCCCGCTTGGGCAGTTCCGGTGTATCGCCATAGACAGAGGAAGAGCTTGCCAGTACCACTCTTTTTGCACTCCCATCCTTTGCTGCTGTGAGTACATTAAGGGTGCCTTCAATATTTACCCTATTGGTTCTACGCGGGTCTTTAACACTCCTTGCAACACTGGGAAGAGCCGCCTGATGAAGCACATACTTTGCATCAGCTATTTCTTCTGATAATTTCTCAAAAGTAAAGTTCTCATTACTTTCATACTCTAAAAGGTTCTCCCTTTTTCCTGTTAAGAGGTTATCATATGCCACCACTCCATACCCCTGCTTTAGGAGACTGCCTGTCAGGTTGGAACCTATAAAGCCTGCACCGCCTGTTATTAAAACCTTATCCATCTCTACCAACTCCCATATATTCAAATCCCATGGATTTAATTGTGCTTTTGTCAAAGAATCCCCTGCCATCCACTATAAGGCAATCCTGCTTTGCAAGACTTTTAACCTTTTTCATATCAAGCTTTGAAAAATCATCATGGTCGGTTGCAAGGATAATACAATCAGCTTCATTAAAGATTTCCATGGGTTTTGAGTAGATGGCACCTTTTTTCTCTGTTTCCTCTTGGGCAATATAAGGGTCATAGGCATAAACTTCTGCCTTCATGTCATTAAGTTCAGAAATAATTATGTTACTGGGAGTATTTCTTATATCCCCTGTATTTTTCTTGTAGGAAATCCCTAGTACCACTATTTTAGACCCTTTAATAGGATTTCCAATGTTATTCAGCCCTCTAACAACAAGGTTTACCACATAGGAAGGCATTGAATCATTTACACTTCTGCCTGCCAGAATAACCTTTGGATGATAGCCCAGCTGCTGGGCTTTGAATGTGAGATAATAGGGGTCTACAGGAAGACAGTGTCCGCCAACACCAGCACCAGGGTAGTACTTAACAAAATTCCATTTTGTGGCAGCAGCTTCGATTACCTCAAAAACATCCACATTGAGCTTATCAAAAATCAGTGCTAGTTCGTTCATCAATGCAATATTTAAATCCCTCTGGATATTCTCTATAATTTTGGCTGCTTCGGCTGTCCTTAAATTTTTAACTTTATAGACATCTCTGGCTATCAGTTTGTAAAGTTCTGCTGTTGCCTCAAGCCATTTCTCATTAATAGCACCAACAACGCGAACCACCTTATCCACAGTGTGCTCCTCATCGCCAGGATTATAACGCTCCGGCACATAGGCAATGCCGAAGTCTTCTCCAGCCTTTAAGCCAGAGGTTTCAAGAACAGACTTCAATTCATTCTCTGAACAGGTGGGATGGACTGTGCTCTCAAGAACCACAAGTTTTTCCTTGGCAAGCCCTCCGGCTATTGCCCTGCCTGCCGAGAGTACAGCAGTTAAATCGGGAGTTTTGGCTTCAGTTATAGGGGTGGGTACACAGATTATTGAGACATCACTTTTTCTTGCAGCTGCCACACCGTCTGTTGTGGCTTCAAAAAGGCTTTCATTCAAAGCCTTCCTCAACACTTCTTCAATTCCCAGTTCTTCAATATGGGATTTACCCTGATTCAGTTTGTCCACTATGCCCTTGTTAAGGTCGACACCGATTACTTTAAAACCTTTACTGGCAAATCCCAGTGCTGTGGGAAGACCTACATATCCAAGACCAACGACTGCAATTGTAAGCTCCCTTTTATTAATTTTTTCAATATAATCCATCAGAGCACCTCTTTTAGAGTGGTAATAATATAATCTATTTCCTTTTCTCCTATTCCAGGGTGAACAGGCAGGCTCAAAACTTCCCTGCTAGCTTCTTCTGCCTCTGGCAGTTTATCATCTTTATAATCTATATAGAGCTTCTGTTTATGCACAGGAACTAAATAGTAGATTCCATAGCCTATTCCTGCTTTCTCCATAACCTTAACAACTTTCTCACGGTTTTTAACCCTCAGGGTGTATTGATGAAATACATGCCTTACATCAGGTGCAATAAAGGGTGTTTCAATGCCCTCTATATCCTTTAGTCCCCTTGTTAATTTTACAGCATTTTCAATCCTTTTTTTGTTGAAACCCTCAAGCTTTTTTAACTGCTCAATTCCAATAGCAGCAGCAATATCGGTCATGCGGTAGTTATACCCTAAAACTTCATGCAGGTATCTTACCCTAGAGCCGTGCTCCCTTATAACCATGGCTTTTTCAGCAATAGCTGCATTGCTGGTGGTTATCATACCTCCCTCACCAGTTGTCATGTTTTTTGTAGGATAGAAGGAAAAGCAGGCAGCATCCCCGAAACTTCCAGTCTTTATGTCCATATATTCTGCTCCATGAGCCTGACAGGCATCTTCTATTAACTTCAGGTTGTAATCCGTGCAGATTTCTGTAATCGCTTTCATGTTGCAGGCCTGGCCGTAAAGGTGGACAATAAGCACAGCCTTTGTCTTTCGTGTAATTTTCTCATTTATTTCTTCAGGGTTTATATTGAAGGTTTTTCTATTGATATCGGAAAACACAGGTCTTGCACTGCAGTATAGGATAGAGTTGGCACTGGCTATGAATGTGAAGGGTGTTGTTATAACCTCATCACCTTTACCAATGCCACAGGCTAGAAGAGCAGTGTGAAGAGCAGAGGTGCCATTGTTTGTGGCAATGGCATGATTTACTCCAATATAATCTGCAAATACATCTTCAAAGGCTTTAACCTTTGGTCCCTGTGCTATTATACCAGAGTCCATTGCTTCAAGAACAGCATTCTTCTCTTCCTTGCCTATAATGGGTCTGGCTATGGGTATCATGGGTTTACTCCTATTCTATTTAACTCTTTCAGTTTTTCAGGGAGTTTCTTGAACCTTGCTGGACATCCCATTGCCATATGCCATTCAGGCACATTCTTTGTTACTATAGAGCCAGCAGCAACCATTGCACCTTCTCCAACTTCAACATCTGGAAGTATGGTAGCATTTGCACCTATTGAGCACCCTTTTCTCAACTTTACTCCAATAAGTTCTCTATTTTCTGTTCTGATGGGATATCTATCGTTGGTAAGCACTGCATTTGGACCTATAAAAACAAAATCTTCAATCAGAGTATTTGTTGGAATATAAACCATACTCTGAAGACTTACATTTGAGCCTATTTTACATCTGCCTTCGATTATAGTTGAACTTCCCACAAGAACATTATTTCCGAGCTCTGTTTTTTCTCTTATCAGAACATTATGGCCCGTTCTAAAATTATCTCCAATAACAACGTCGCAATAAATAATCGTACCGCTTCTTATAATTCCGTTCTCTCCAATCAATGCAGGCCTGCAATTTTTGTTATATTCATAGCCCACATCTGCATCCTTGTCTACCACTGTAGTCTTGCCAATTTCTGCTTTCATAATAATCTAGACAAGGAGACCACCCATTTCAATGGGTGGAGGAATTGCCCTTTTTCACCTCTTTTAAAATTGTATTCCTTTCCCATATTTTACCAACTCTACTTTCTTAACATTAATATCAAAGAGTTTCCCTAGTTTATCTACCAATATTACATATTCCCCACGATTATGGGCACCTTTCACTTTACATAGAGATTTAATATATTTTACTAAATCATTGGATTGTAACCTATACCTCTTTCTTCTTACAGAGGGCTTATGCCCTTTTCTATGCAATAATCTACTTCTTCGTGTTTTTCTGTAATTACTTTTCTGCTCAATGAGTTTGGAGATTCTTTTTCGTAGGGTTAACTCACCTGAAAGCAATTCGCTTTTCTCTGTTATTGTACTGAATCCAATTGTTGTATATCCAGCATCTATCCCCAATTTTAAAGCTTGTTTTGTTTCACCTGAAGGGTATTTTAACTGTATGGTAAAAGGGCTTCGCTGAACTACTGCTGCCTTTTCCTGTTTCAGGAGTATTCTTGCTTTTCTTGGTCGTGTAGGCATTAATGGTTTTCCACGCATATTTAACACAGGAACTCTCAAGTCCTGCCGACTCTTGCCAGAGTGTTGGTCCTCATCGGAGTTGTTATCAGCCAGTACTATGCAGGGCACACTGAGATTTTTATCTCTGTTTAATGCTCCACTTACAGAGTAGGGGACTTGAGGAGGAGCCCCTGGTGTGTTCTCGAACTCTACCAATAACTTCTGCATTCTTCAATGCCTCCTAATCAACCTATTACCCATGTCTCTCACGAGACAGGCCACCCATTTTAATGGGTGGTGATTGACTCACCCACCTCGATAAGTCTGGCTTCTCTACCCGCTTTCTGAGCCAGAAGTGCAATTCTCAGTGCGGCAACTCCATCCTCACCACTTACAAGAGGCTGTTTACCCTTTTCAATGCTTTCAAGGAAGTCAAGAATCTCAAGCTTCAAAGGCTCTGCTTTCTCAACAACAATATTTCTGACTCTGGAACTGCCAAACTTTATAATAAACTCTCCGAAGGAGTCGTAGCTCTTGCTTATTATACTCTCATAAACTTTAAGCTCCTGATTGACGAAGTCAAGCTCTGCATATCCCTTATTTCCGGTAATAGCAAGATTTCTTATCTTAACAGGAGTTATCCAGTTAACCTGACTTATACAGAATATATTTCCATAATCGAGAAAAATAATTGCCTGGTCCTCTCTGTCTCTGGCAAGAACCACATCAGATTTTGAGAAAACTCTTTCTGGAAGTGCTGAGAAAAGATAATTGAAAATATCTATGTCATGGACAGCTAAATCTATATAAACATTGGAATCTTTTATCTGGGGTGGGAAAATACCCACTCTTTTTGAAATAACCGAGGTTACTTCTCCCAGAACACCCTCGTCTATAATCTCCTTAAGTTTTTTAATTGCTGGATTATGCCTCTCAATATGTCCGACTGCTAAAATCACACCTTTATCTTCAGCCAGTTTAACGATTTTCTCAGCTCTTACAATATTATCGGCAAGAGGTTTCTCAACAAGAATATGCACTTCGTGTTCAATGCATCTTTCAGCAACTTCGTAGTGCAATGTGGTTGGTGTGGCAATACTCACTGCCTCAATCTCTTCTTTTTCAAGCATCTCTTCATAACCCGGGTAGTATCTGCAGCCAAAACGTTCGGAAAGTTTTTTTGCCTCTGGACTGGGGTCTGCAATTGCTATAAGTTCTGCCTCTTCTAATTCACTGTAAACTCTCACATGATTTTTCCCCATATTGCCAGTGCCGATTACACATACTCTAACCAAAGAACCACCCCAGAGTTAAAAGAGCGATAACAGACTCTGTAATAAGAATTAAAAGAGTTACATCATACTCATAGGCTCTGCCTTTTATCTTCTTTATAAAGATAATTGCTGCGTGAGTAGTGTCGTAAACTTTATCATAGGGTGCATCAAGGCTACCGTTTTTTTGTACCTTCCCGAAGGCTTCAACTTTCATTCTCTTTCTCATAGGAAGAATAAAATCTATAAAGTATGGAATAAATAGTATAACGGCAACCTTCTCCACATTTGCAAGTATGGCAACACATGCAATTAATGCTCCCACGCTGTAGGTGAGAGTATCTCCCGGAAAAATTCTGGCTGGAAACCAGTTGTAGCGCAGGAAAGCTATCAGGGCAAACACCATTATAAATGCAAGCATTGCCACCCAGGAAGCTTTTGCTATAAATGCGGCTATACCAAGGGTTGATAAAATAATAATTCCCATTCCTGCTTCAAGGCCATTATAGCCTGCGAGCATATTGAAGCCATTGGCAGCACCGGCTATACCCAGAGGGATAACAAAAAGTGGGTAAAGTAAGCCAAGGTTCACCCCTCCGATAAAGGGAAGAACCATACCACTCTGTCCAGCATTCACAACCATCATGGGTAGAGCCGCAACAAGAGTTAAAAGAGGTTTTTGCCACTGCTTTAAACCCATTTTCCATCCAAGCAAATCATCCAGCATACCTACTATTGTTATTATCAGTACAGTGCTGAGAGCGGCAAGGAGATATATTAAGAAACTGCTCTGATGAAAATAAAATGTGCTCAGCCCTATGTATGCTAGAACTCCTGCTACAAAGGCACTCACAACAGCTATACCACCCATCTCAGCTACAGGTGGCTTTTCGTACTTATTCATATCCTTACCCACAAGGTCTATGCGGTGGGCAGCTTTAATCCACCATGGGATAAGAAAATAGGCCGTAGTGAGGCTAACAATGAAGGGAATGATCAGTAAAGGTTCCATGGATTAGAATTAAAGGGCTGAAGATATAAATATATAACGGAATGGAAAGAGCTTTAAGACACCTGTTACCTCTCATGGTGGAGTTGCAGGTCAAAAACCATGGACCACAGAACTTTTCATATCGCTGGTAGCGCCCAAGCTACCTGTTGCTGCTTTCTTATCCAGCTCGATTATAGTCTCATCTATTCTGTGGTCACTGCTGTCGAAGTACCCCCTTTCTTCCAGCATGGCGTATTCTGAATCAAACCGCATAAATCACTGTAGTGTGTATCTTGGCTTTAAGCCTGCGAGCTATCTCTATGTCATCCTTGATACCTTCAGTATGGAGTATCACAACCTTAAGCATATCCAGTTGGCAGTATTCCAGGAGCCTGCCGACCCTGTGCTTCTTACGCTCAACAACAGAAACCAGCTGACCCCAGTCTATTTCCTCTGATATTGTTTGGAGCACTATCTGGCGTACTACTCTTGTAGATATCAGTATTTTACCTACTGATATTAGCTGGAACAACTACAACAGCCCTAAACCTCAAATAAGATTAATGTTTAGGATATACTTAGGACTATAAGCTGTATTTTAGTTATTTAATAAGAATATACTGCATATATCCCTATTTATACTTGTCGGTTTGCACATACCACTAAATATCATAAAGTAAACTTTAATTGTTGATATTACTTATGCGATAGGTTTCCTTATATTAACTGAAACAATTACAACAGCCGTAAACTTGAAATGAGATTAATGTCCAATGTCTAGTGTCATGAAAATTTAATTATGGGACATAATACTTTGATAGTTTACTATCAGCCTTCTCTCTGGTGAACTTCCAATCTATCTTCTTTT
>QIGD01000089.1 GCA_003229935.1 Methanobacteriota archaeon
GAGGCAGCTCTTAAGGCACTGGGCAGAAAAGATAAAACAAAGGTTATAGCCTTTGCTGGAGATGGTGGGACAGTTGATATAGGTTTTCAGGCTTTAAGCGGTGCTCTTGAAAGAGGGCATGACTTCCTTTATATCTGCTATGACAATGAAGCCTATATGAACACAGGCATACAGCGCTCAGGCTCAACACCCTATGGAGCGAGTACAACAACCTCACCCCCTGGAAAGGTGAGTTATGGAAATAAAACTTTCAAGAAAGATATGCCCAGTATAGTTGCTGCTCACGGCATACCATATGTTGCCACTGCAAGTGCTGCATTTCCTCTTGACTATATGGAAAAGGTGAAGAAGGCTCTCAGTGTTGAAGGTCCAGCATATATTCAGGTTCATGCCTCCTGTACACCTGGCTGGGGAATACCCAATGAGAAGAGTATCGAGGTTCTCAGGAAGGCAGTTGATTCAGGTATGTGGGTGCTTTATGAGATTGAAGAAGGAGATGCAAAGGTTACTTACAAGCCCTCCAAGAAAGTCCCTGTCAGGGACTATCTGAAAATGCAGAAGAGATTCAAACATCTCACTGACGAGCATATTGCAGAAATTCAGGCACATATTGATAAAAGATGGAATAAAATTTTCGGGAAGTGAGTTTGTGAAACTTCATGGTGTTGAGATTGATAATACTTTTGCAGAGGCTTTTGAACTTTGGTATTCCAGTTTCTTGATTACAGCCATAAATAAAAAGTGGGTTCTTGAGGCTGCAAGAGAGGCAACAGGTTTCGGAACTTCAATGATAGGCTGTTCTTCAGAGGCAGGAATTGAGGGTTTTTATTCGCCAGCAGAAACACCTGATGGAAGGCCAGGTGTGGGAGTTATTATATTTGCAGTCAGGAAGAAGCTTGAAACTGACCTCATAAATAGAATAGGGCAGTGTGTTCTAACTTCGCCAACAGCAAGGGTTTTTGCCATGGGTGAGGGTAGAGAAAGCATAGATACTGGCTATAAGATGAAGTTTTTTGGCGATGGTTATGAGGAAATCAGAGAAAGTTATGGGAGAGAAATTATAGCAGTGCCCTTAATGATGGGTGAGTTTGAGATTGAAAAAAACCTTCCTGTGAGTAAGGGAGTTGCGGGCGGCAATCTTATAATTCTTGCTCAGACACAGGCTTCGGCTCTTTTGGCTGCAGAGGCTGCTGTTGAAGCTATTGATAGCGTAGAAGGTGTTATCACACCTTTCCCAGGTGGCATAGTTGGGAGTGGTTCGAAGGTAGGCTCAAAAGAGTACAGTTTTATGCATGCAACAACCAATGAGAAGTTCTGTCCAACTTTAAAGGATAAGGTTGAAGGCTCTGCTTTAAGCTCTGAAATCGGAGCTGTTTCAGAGGTTGTAATAGATGGCATAAGCGAGGATAGTGTAAAAAGGGCGATGAAGGCTGGAATAGAGGCTGCTGTTAAGATTCAGGGAGTAAAGAAGATTACAGCAGGTAACTATGGAGGAAATTTTGGTAAGGTGCATATCTATTTGAGAGATTTATTCGAATAGCTTGTCAAGGCAGTTATTCGTTACAATAGGTTGGATTATCTTTTTAATCAGCAATAAAGCAGAAATTACTATTCATATTTCTATTCGTATTCTGAATAATTATTTTAAACCGACATACTTTAAAATTTCATCTTCCAAATTTTTTTCTTTAATAATCTTCGAACTCTCTTTATAGGAATAATTCAATACAAATTCTAAGTCCTCGTCATGATTCCACAGGGATTTTAGGAGTTTTATTCCATATTTATCTTTCAAATCATTTAAAACAAAACAGCATAGAAATATGTCATCAATATATCCTGCAGGACCATATATCTCTTCGGGGATGACATCTTCAGGCGCTACAAAATATCCCAAAGCACATGATATTTTATTTCTGTCTTCTTTTTCGATATCTTCATTTAACAGATCACATAAAAGCTTAAAGAACTCAGGTACATATAATATATAATTATCAAAATCTCCCCTAAATCTGTCCATCTCGTCTTTTAGAAATTCGTAGTATCCTTTATATTCTCTTATCATGGTGTATCACCACAGCAAAAACTGAAATCACAAATTTTACAAAGAGCTCCATTGTTTTTCTCGAAGCTTTCCTTATTCATCCTGTCAGCCATTCTTCTCAAGAATTTCTTGATGTTCTCTTTTTCAGGCATGAACTCAGTTATTTCCTGGTCCATAAGGGTATAAGCACATAATTTATTTATTTTGTATTTATCTCCAAGACAGTAGTCATACATTTCCAATTGTTTATCTACACCAGTGTCTTTCATTATGTTCTCGCCATTTTTTCCTTTTGCTTTTCTCGCCTTAAAATCTACAAGATTAATATTCCCATTGATATCTTCAGCGATTAAATCAATTCTTCCATTGATAATCATACTGTCTGTGATATATGTGAAAGGTTCTTCAATGGCAATTATTTTCTTATACAATTTTGGAGCATTAGAACAATACAATTTTAAGTATTGTAAATTTTTCATCTTAAACCTATTATCTTTATCTTTATCTTGATGGACAGGAATCCAATATTTGTCTACAAGTTCTTCGACAAATCCTTCCTTCACGTCGTGATTGCATTTCAATTCATGATTAATCTCTTGCACCACACTATGCATGAAAATTCCACGATTCTGCATAGAACTTCTGGAGGTCACAAAACCGTAATTATAAACTAAATTGTATCTAAAAGGACAATCAATATATGTATTTATGGCAGAATGATTTAAATTTGGAGTGTTTTTTACTACATTATATGTATTCTCAATTTGTAACTTCAAATCCGTCTCAGTTGAAAGATATCCCTCGATTTCTTTTAAGAATTTAGATTTATCTCTTCTTTGTGTATTTATCTTATCAGATGATGTTAATATCAGATTATCCTGAGCCCTTGTAATACCAACATAGAATATTCTTCTTTCTTCTTCGTAGAATGCCTTTTTTTTATGTTCCACCTCTTCCTGATTAAGATATAATCTATCTGGAATTGGGAGAATAAATTGTTCTTTTCGGAAACTCATAGGGAGTCTCCCTTTTAGAAGTGAGCAGATAAAAACTACTGGGAACTCCAATCCTTTAGCCTTATGAATGGTCATTATTTTAACTGTATTTTCATTCTCAATCTTTATCTGGTCAAGCTTATCGCTCAAGGAATAAATAAACCAATAGAAACCAATAATATCATTCTTATTCATTCCTTCATATTTACTGATAAATTCACTTAATTTCGCCAGATTAAATAGCTTTTCTTTAATTCTATCATCATCTTGCACAAGGAGTCTGTTCATGTACCCTGCGCAGTCTAAGATTTTATAAAAGACCTCTAAAGGAGAAGAATATACTTTTTCGTCATATTTTTTTCTCAATTCATTCAGCTTGATTATTTTGTTAATATCTCTATCATCTATAATCCCTATCCCATTGAGGTCACTCTTGTTTTTTAATTTGTATAAATCTGTTTTGAGGTTATCTAGAGCTTTTTTTGTTTCTGCCGAAAATCCTAAGACCTCTGTATTGAAAGCACTGATATTCCACCAGCTATCCCATTTTATGAATTTTTTTGATAGGCATAGTTTTTTATTGACAACATAAGAGATAAGATAGAGCATAGTTTTGACCTCTACCCTGTCTATCAAGCCACCTCCACCAAGTGTTACATATGGAATGCCCTTTTGCCTCAGATACTTGACGTACTCTTTTGAATGTGACCAGTTTCTAAACAAAAGAGCCACGTCGCCGTATTTCTTAATTATACCATTATCTCTCATCTTTATAACTAAATCAATCGCCTTCTCTGCAACAGAATCAGCAGTCTCATCAGTAATCAGAATACTCTTTTCTCCTTTCCGCCTTCTGGATTTTAATTCTTGGATAACCTTCTCCTTAAATACCTTATTTGATAGTTCTGTAATATTCTCAGTAGAACGGAAGTTAGTACTCAAATAATATGTCTTGGTGTTTGGGTAATTTTTATTAAAATTTATAAAATTTTGTATACTTGCACCTCTAAACCCATATATACTCTGATTGCTATCCCCAACTACAAATATATTGTTTTCTGGTGCTGCAATTTTTCTAAATATCTTATCTTGAATAGAGTTAGTATCCTGATACTCATCAATTAGGATGAATTGAAATCGTTTTCTAATGTCCTCCAAGACTTTTCCTTCTTTGTCACATATTAATCTATAGAATCTCAATTCTAAATTATCAAAATCAATTTTTTTGCCACGTTTTAGAAGGTCTAGATATTTCTTATAACTGTTAATTACTTTATGATTTTCATCAGAAAATTCTCCCTCTTCTATTAATGCGTTCTCAAGTTCTTCTATATCGATATCATTTCTGGTTAGAAAATTATAAAGACCTATAAATTCTTCTACCTTTTTCCCCTTCAACCACTTTCTTCTAAAGATGCCGAGATTAAACTTATTGACTTGGACAAACAATTTCTGGGCATCATTGTCCAACACCTCGAAGCCTGCGCCCAGGTCATGTTCCATAGCATAGCGTTCTAATGATGTTTTATATAGAGAATGTATAGTAGAAATATTTATTCTGGCAGCTTTTTTACCTATGGTCTTAGATAGCCTAACCTTTAGCTGATTAGCTGCTTTTTCAGTGAAGGTCGTAACCAAAATATTTTTGGGAAGTACATCTTTCTCATTAATAAGATATTTAGCCCTTCTTGACATTACCATTGTCTTTCCAGAGCCAGGTCCCGCTACAACTAAAGCAGGCCCGCAAAAGTGTTTAACAGCTTCTGTTTGCTCTTCGGTAAGGCATAATTTTTCACTAATCATATTCATATGAACCCCCATCAAATATTCCAGACCGAATATCATTCAACGTTCTATGTACTGTTAGACATGGCCTTCGTTAATTTTCTCAGCGGTTTTGTAAGCATCATACATCCCCCATATCCAGACAACAGGAAAAGTGATGAAGCCAATCGGTGGTATAAACATAACCATCAGTATAAACGTCAGGAAGAAGAGATTAATGACCTGAATGAAGATAAGCAGGATACCCTTACCTATCTGACCGTTGTAAATTTGCCCCAAACCTGTGATAAAGAAACTCAAAACAGCAGCTATACCTGGGTTTTTCTTTTTAGAGTTTAAGACAGATTGTCGTACTCCGCATTTTGGACAGATTTCTGCTTTTTCGTCAATCTTCTCCCCACAATTCACGCAATATTTTTCACCCTTTAGCTGTTCAGCCATGAGTCACACTTCCTTCAACATATATAATCAATTTCAATTTAACCCTTACTGAATTAAGCCCGAAGATCTGTTAATCCTTCTAAAGTTTCTATTCACCACACATATATATCTGTCGGTTTGAAGTCTTAATCCACCGAATATCAGTCCTATATTAAATTCGCCATCATATCTCTGAGATGTTTTATTTACTCTCTCAAGGAAAAAGATTTAATAATCGTAAGGTCAAGCTATTCCCTATTAAAATTACTGAGGCATTATCATGGATCTGCTGGAATATCAAAGCAAGAAGATTTTTTCGAATACAGGAATACCTGTACCCAGAGGTGAGGTTTCTGAGAATCCTGAAGAAGCCTCCAATATAGCTGAGAAGCTTGGTGAAGTTGTGCTTAAGGCTCAGGTGCGTGCTGGAGGAAGAGGTAAAGCAGGTGGCATCAAGTTTGCTTCATCACCTGAAGAGGCAGAGAAAGGGGCAAGAGAGCTGCTGGATATGAAGATTAAAGGTTTAAATGTCGAGAAACTTCTTGTGGAGGAGAAGCTGAATATAAAAAAGGAGCTTTATGCAGGAATTACAATAGATAGAACAGCTGGAAAGGCGGTTTTTCATGGTTAGCAGCGAAGGTGGAGTTGATATTGAGGAGGTGGCAAGGTTAAGTCCCGAGAGGATTTTTTCAAAACATATCGAACCTTTTATTGGCTTATATCCCTATGCTGCAAGAGAGCTTGCCTCAAAGCTTGGGCTGGAAATAGATGAATTCAAGAGCATAAGTGATTTATTTTTGAATCTCTATAGGGTTTTTGAGAATACAGATGCTCATCTGGCTGAAATAAACCCCGTAGTAGTTGCAGAAGAGGGTATTTATGCAGCCGATGCCAAACTCGTTATAGATGACGATGCCTTATTCAGACAGGATTTTGACAGGAGTAAAGATATGCCCTATGTTGAACTTTCAGGAAACATTGGGTGTATCGTTAACGGCGCCGGATTGGCAATGGCCACCATGGACACAATAAAATATCTCGGTGGTGACCCTGCCAATTTCCTTGATATTGGAGGTGGAGCAAGCAGCAATACAATGAAGAAGGCTCTTGAGAAAGTCTCTTCCCATCCAAAAGTCAGAGTTATTTTTGTGAATATTCTTGGTGGGATAACAAGATGTGATGAGGTGGCAAGAGGTATTCTTAAGGTTTCAGGAATAGAAAAACCCCTTGTTGTCAGGTTTAGAGGTACAAGGGAAGAGGAAGGCTCAGCTCTGCTCAGGGAGAAGGGTTATAATGTTGAGAGAGATATGATTAAAGCAGCAAAGCTTGCCATAGGTATGGCTGAGGAGAGAGAAGATTGAGCATATTAATAAATAAAAATACAGGAGTTATTGTTCAGGGAATTACAGGTTCCCAGGGCAGCTTTCATACAAAGCTCATGCTGGATTATGGCACAGATGTGGTGGCAGGAGTCACTCCAGGAAGGGGTGGTAGAGATGTGCATGGCGTTAGAGTTTATAACACAGTTGCTGAGGCTATCGAGGTAAGCGGTGCTGAGGCAAGTGTTATCTTTGTGCCTGCTCCCTTTGCTCTTGACGCTGCTCTCGAGGCTATTGAACACCTGAAGCTTGTGGCTATCATAACAGAAGGCATACCTGTGCACGATGCACTGAAAATTAAAGCTTATGCTAAAGCCGAAGGTGTCAGAGTAATCGGCCCCAATACTGCTGGAATTATTGCACCGGGTAAGAGCAAGCTTGGAATAATGCCTGCTGAAGTTTTTACTCCTGGTAAAATCGGTATAATATCAAGGAGTGGAACTCTTGCCTATGAGATTGCTCTCACTCTGACTGAAGCTGGACTTGGCCAGAGTGCTCTTGTTGGTATAGGCGGTGACCCTGTTGTGGGAACTGATTTTATAGATATTCTTAAACTCTATGAGGCAGACCCTGAAACTGAGGCGGTTGTGTTGATAGGTGAAATCGGTGGTGATGCTGAGGAGAGAGCCTCAGAGTATATAAAAAATATGAGCAAGCCTGTTGTAGGTTATATAGCGGGAGTTACTGCACCCGAAGGAAAAAGGATGGGTCATGCCGGAGCAATAATTTCCCATGGTAAGGGCACAGCTAAGAGCAAAATTGAGGCATTGGAAAGAGCAGGTGCAGAGGTGGCAGGAATTCCCCAGGAGATACCAGAACTTGTAAAGAAGATATTACCTTAGCCTTGAAGGCTGGTAGCGCCACTCTTTATAGCTTTTTATCGCTGATGTAAAGAAGGCGTAAGTGAGGTATAAGCTCAGGATAATCTGAATAGCTACAAGGTAGGAGTATAGCTTCTCATGAGTATAGATGGCTCCATAGGTTAAAGCAAGGGCAGCAAGGACTACAAGAAAAATATTTATCAGATGGCTTCTTAGCATGGTATGTTTTCTGCCTTTACATATATATTAAGGTAACTGTTTATTGCATTGCTTTTTGCGTTAACTTTATAGTGTTGTTCAATTAATACCTTATACCTGATAGGGATTATGGCAAATAGTTGCCTTATTATATAGCACATATTAGCTGGTTTAAAAAACTCGACAAGAATTTTTAAATAGGTTAAGTATATGGATTGTGAATATGGGTGATGTAGCCTACTACGGAGAACATAAAGCGAGGTGGGTAACTATTTCAAGCGATGAGTATGATAGCATGAAGTCCACTCTGGAAATCCTCTCGGATGCTGAGTTTTTAGAGCAGATTGGTGAAAGCAGGGCAGATTACAAAAAAGGAAGTTTTAAAAAGCTTTCAGAACTTCTAAAGGACTAAAGCTATAGCGTCAATCCTCTTTTGGATTTTTGAACTTTCCCATGGTCTCAAGTCATGCTATCTTTTATCCTCCCTACTGGGACCAAATGGGTTTTGATTTATGGATGTC
>QIGD01000090.1 GCA_003229935.1 Methanobacteriota archaeon
TCATTAGATTAAAATTTAATATTCATTATACAGTAACGCATTCATCCAACGACTAAAGTCGTTGGTTTTCTGCTATGTTTGTCATAAAACTGCTGAGAGTTAATTTCAAATACTTTTATCCAAATCTTTTATATACCTTTTAAGGTTAAAATTTTCCTGATACTAATGTTTGTGTTGAGATTCCTTTCAGAAGTTGCTGGCGCATTATATTTTTTTATTCCCGCCTATATAGCAAATACTTTACCTGGGATATTTGGTGGAGGTCCACCTTTAGATGGTGGCAGGCACTTTAGTGATAGAAAACGCTTGCTTGGTGATGGAGTAACCATTCGAGGGTTTATTGTTGGAGTTACTGGAGGTACAGCTGTTGGTGCACTTATGGGACGCCCTATTGAGGGTTTTCTTCTCAGCTTAGGTGCTTTACTTGGAGATGGTGCAGGAAGTTTTCTTAAACGCAGACTGGGAATAAAAAGAGGTGACCCTGCCCCTGTACTGGATCAGTTAAATTTTGTTGCAGGTGCATTGATACTTATCAGCTTTGTAGCTTCTGTATCCTTAGATTACATCATTATACTTCTTGTGATTACACCCTTCGGACATCTGGCAGTTAATATGATAGGATATAGCCTGAAATTGAAAAAGGTACCGTGGTGAGAATTTATGAGTAGTGAAAAGCTCAGGAAACAGATTAAGGAAAGAGCCTTCGAAAAAGGTGAGTTCATACTTGCTTCCGGAAGAAAGAGTAATTACTATATCAATATAAAGAACGCATACACAGAACCTGAGGTGCTTCGCAATATAGCAAAAGATATTGCAGAAAAACTTTCAGAGATTGAGTACAACCTTATTGCCGGGGTGGCTGTTGGTGCAGTGCCCATAGTTACTGCAGTTGCCCTTGAAGTGAATAAACCGTTTCTAATAGTGAGGAAGGAGAGGAAGAATTATGGCACTGGAATGAATATCGAGGGTGAATTTTCAAAAGGCGAGAGGGTTGTTGTTCTTGAGGATGTTACCACAACTGGTGGCTCTGTAATTAAAGCTATTAAAGAGCTCAGGGAGAAGGGTCTTGAGTGTTCAACTGCTATTGTGGTTGTGGATAGAGAGGAGGGGGCAGGGGAAAACTTGAAAAAGGAGGAAGTAAAACTTATATCTCTTATGGAAGTTAATGAATTGATGAGGATGAGGTAAATTTAAATGGCTGGTATGTCTTCATTTCTTCTCAAAGGTCTTGGTGTACTTCTTGTATTTATAGGCCTGCTTGGCGTATTTGGAAGTATAGCAGGTATTATGATGGTTCATGGCCATAAATTTGGAAGTATCGGAATAAAGGAAGAGGTTCAGCAGGTCTCAGGGCAATTAACCGATAAGGAGATTAAACTGAAGGAGAGCTTTGACTTAACAAGGAAGGGTATGCTCGGAGCCAGTGCATCTGTATCTTCTGCTGGAGCTGCGGTTAATAAAGCCTCGGGCACTCTGGCTTTGGCGTCTGAGTCAACTAAAGCTGCCTCTTCGGATATTAATGAAGCTTCTAATAATCAGAGGTCTGCTGCTTTATTATTACATGAGGCCTCCCAGCAGCTTGACAGCTGGGCTGATAGCTACTCCTATAATGGTACGCCACTCCCTCAAAAGGCTGATTTCGAGTCTGCAGTAAGTAAAATTGACGCTGCTTCTGAAAAATTAAGCAGTTCAGGTGACAATCTTGCTTCTACATCTACTCAGTTGGATTATACTGCTTCTAATCTTTATGCAAGCTCATCAAATCTTGGTGCAACGTCCAAGAGTCTGGCGAATATGAGCAAGAATCTTAAGAGTTCAGGGGATAGTTTTTTGAATATTGAGAAACCTTTGACTGTCCTTATAAACAATATGGTAAGTATTCTCAATAGTGCAAAGAACAGTATTGAAACTCTTTCCAGAGCATCAGCCAGTATTAAGCTGGGGCTATATGTCTTGCTGAGTTATATGTTTCTATTCCATTTAATAATGCTTTTGCTCGGTCTTGCTTTAATTATAATCGATATAAATCTTTTTTATTAGGAGAGAATTGTGATATGAAATTTCTGCTTATTGGTGGAGGTGCAAGAGAACATGCAATGGCACTTGCCCTGAAGAAAAATACAGATGTTGAGCTTTACTCTGTCATGGGTAATAAAAATCCTGGAATTCTCAGACTATCAGAGAAGGTTCTACAGGTAAAAGAAACAGAACTGGAAAGGATAAGGGAGTTTGCAGTTAGTAATAAAATTGAAATTGCTGTTGTGGGACCTGAGGCGTCTCTTGGTGCTGGTATAAGCAATCTGCTTGGTGAGGTTGGTATACCGACAGTTGGGCCCAAAAAGGAGCTGGCGCTTATTGAGACAGACAAGGAGTTCTGCAGAAATGTTATGGCAGAATACTCCATTCCAGCAAACCTAACTTATGCCTGCTTCAATGATTTTGAAGAGGCATGTGCATACGTTGATTCCTATAATGGAGAGCTTGTGGTTAAACCGGTGGGGCTGACAGGTGGTAAGGGAGTTAAGGTTCAGGGAGAGCATCTGAAGAATAAGGAAGATGTTAAAGTTTATATAAGAGAAGTTCTTGAGAGGGGTATAGGTGGTGGTAGGGTCGTTCTGGAAGAGAAGGCTCTAGGAGAGGAGTTTACTGTTCAGGCCTTCGTGGATGGCAGCAATGTTATTCCCATGCCTGCAGTGCAAGACCACAAGCGTGCCTATGAAGGTGACACTGGGCACAATACCGGTGGAATGGGCTCTTACTCTATGGTTGATGGGCTTCTCCCGTTTTTAACCACTGAAGACTACAATTTTGCAGTTGATGTTATCAAAAAGACAGTTATGGCTCTCAAAAATAAAACAGGTGAAAGTTACAGGGGAATACTCTATGGTCAGTTTATGAAAGGTAGTGAAATTAAGCTCATAGAATTTAACTGTCGTTTTGGCGACCCTGAGATTATGAATGTTCTGACTATTCTTAAAAGTGACTTCTCAGAACTCTGCAGGCATATTGTAGAAGGTGGTCTTAAAGGTGCGGTTTTCTCAGAGCTTGCCACTGTGTGCAAGTATGTTGTACCTGAAGGTTATGGCTTTAACCCTCCCCCACCGTGTGAGATTGAGGTGAATGAGGGAGCAATAGCAGATGAAGGTGCAAATCTGTATTATGCTGTTGTCAATGAGAAAAATGGAAAGCTTTTTACCACAACGTCGCGAGCTGTGGCAATTGTCGGCGTTGCTGATAGTTTTGAGGAGGCAGAGAAAATAGCAGAGAAAGCTATTTCCCATATAAGGGGAGAGCATATATATCACAGGCGTGATATAGGTACCAGAGAACTTATAGAGAGAAAATTAAGAAATATGGAGAAGTTCATAGGATGAATGTAATCTCAATTATTGATTTAAAGGAGGAGTTTGAAGAGCTTATAGATTCTGCCCTAGAGCTCAAGATATCAGGGGGTTATAAAGAAAGTTTAAAAGGAAAAACTATGGGATTGATTTTTGAGAAGGCTTCTACTAGGACAAGAGTTAGCTTTGAGGTTGCGATGAATCATCTTGGTGGGATAGCACTGTATCTGAGCCCCAAAGAGATGCAGCTCGGCAGAGGTGAGACTCTTGCCGATACTGCCAGAGTTTTAAGCAGATATCTGGATGGCGTGGTTATAAGGGCAAAAAGGCACAGTGATGTTGTTGATTTTGCAAAATATTCCTCTATTCCTGTTATAAACGGACTTACCGATAAAGAACATCCTTCCCAGATCCTGGCTGATATAATGACAGTTAAGGAATTTAAAGGAAGTTTTAATGCTATCCTGGCATATGTTGGCGATGGAAACAATGTATGCAATTCTCTGCTTCTCGGCTCTGCTATTGTAGGATTGAATATAAGGGTTGCGACTCCTGAAGGTTATGAGCCTGACAGTGATATTTTAAGCAAGGCAGAGGAGATTGCAGATACCACAGGCTCAAAGATACTGCTCACAAGAAATCCTGAAGAAGCTGTGAGTCATGCTGATTTTGTTTACACTGATGTATGGGTGAGTATGGGTCAGGAAGAGGAGATGGAAAAAAGGTTGAGAGATTTCAAACCTTATCAGATAAATAGAGAGCTGCTTAGCCTTGCCCCTCATGCAAGGGTGATGCATTGTCTGCCTGCACATAGAGGACAGGAGATTACTGACGAGGTTATTGATAGCAACATGTCAATAGTCTTTGATCAGGCTGAAAACAGGCTTCATGCACAGAAGGCTCTTCTTAAAAGGCTCCTAGGATAATCATGGAAAATATAAGGATAGTAGGTGTGCATCACAGGTATCAGATGAGTATTGCTGATGTTGAAGATGCAATAGCAGATTTTAAACTAGATATAGTTGCAGTTGGATTGCCCTAGGATGATTATCTTAAGTTTCCTGAGGTGCACTCTTATCTTGAAACTGAAATGAAAATAGCCATGGTAACTGGCTGTGAATTTGGAGCAATGGTTTTTCTGATAGATATGAATAAAGAGGATGTTTTCAGGAATCTGAAAGAAATCCTTGGGATATAGGACAGGAAGTTATGGGATGAGTTTGAGAGAGGAGATATCCCTGCATTTTACGATATTGTGAGCGGGAAAGCCCACGAACTTTAGTCGTGGGAGTATGTCAGCACAGGCTTCTTGAAATATCACCTTCACATCTTAAAAAAGCAAAGAAGGTGATTTTGAAGTACAGAGAAGAGGTGATGGCCACCAACATATTAATTCTTGCTGAAAAATATCCTGGAAGCAGAATTCTTGTAGTGGTAGGATATAGTCACAGGAAAGTAGTGGAGAAGCTTGTTAAGACGGGGGAATTTTCAATTAAAACAGAACCATTCTTTCTGGGCTGTGAGGAGATTCTAGCATATAATTAAGTTGCAAATCTCAGGCTGTCTTGCTCAGATACTCGTTGAAAATATCGCTGCTGCTTATTACCCCGATAACGTTTCCGTCCTTCTTCACTGGAAGATTGCAGACATGATTTTCCCCCATTATCTTTGCTGCTTCTCTGATTGTGGCGTCATGCGCTATATAATATACCGGTTTGTCCATAATTTCAGTAATTCTGACTCTGAAAGGGTTTTTTCCTCTACCTATAACTTTCTCCATAATATCAAATCTTGTAACAAAGCCAAGTTCCTTATAAGGTGCCATTCTCGTTACAATAATACATCTGAAATTTTGTTCCATCATCTTTTCTATGGTTTCAAGTACTGTGAGTTCCGGCTCTACCATTAGTACATATCCTGTCATCAACTCTGAGACTTTCTTGTCTGGAATATTCTCGAAACTCATGTCTATCACTACATATATTATCAGACTAGACTTAAAAAATTATTCCTCTTCATCAGGGTCAAAGTCCAGATATTCTTTCAGTTCTCCTGGGTAAATCTCTATTTTGTCCCTGCCCTTCTTTGAATAGTTGTAAACGACCTCTAGGAAATCCTTATGGTGCACTCTGTACTTTTCATATAACTCCGGAACATCTCTGGCAAGGTTTATCCATCTGGCGTTTGATATTGTCACATCAAAGGTTTTATCTATATTCTGTCTGAGCTTTTTATTCTCGTCAAAGTGCCTCTTAACCTCAAAAATCAGAATATCCCCTGGCATCAGGTTGTAATCATTTTTCATTTTATAATTTATATACATTTCATCCATTGCCTCTATCCTGTTGATTTCTTTCAGTGGCATTCAGTGCCCTCCTATAACTTTAAATATGATATTAATCCAGTGCCTATCGGAGGATATTTTAACCATCATAAAGAAATTATAAAGAGGTGATAAAATGCTTCCAACTGTACCCTATCATCCAACGCCTTTTGAGAAGGCAAGAGAAATGCTAAAACTGGCTGGTTTGAAAGAAGGAGAGTGCCTCTATGACCTTGGCTGTGGTGAAGCAAATATTCTCATAGTCGGAGCAGAGGAGTTTGGTGCGACTTGTGTGGGCATAGAAAAAGATGCCTCTCTTGTCAGGGCTGCAAGGAGAAAAATTAAGGAAAGAGGACTTGAGAATAAAATTACAATAATAGAGGGTGACATATTCTCAGACATATTCTGGAGTTATAGGGGAAGAGGTGATAAGTCCTATGCCATATCAAAGGCTGATGTTGTGGCTATGTATCTGAACTTCAATATGCATGAGGTGATTGTCCCAATGCTGGAGAAAGAGCTCAGAGAAGGTGTAAGAGTGGTTTCCTATGAATTTTTTATTCGTGGATGGAAGTCGGTGAGAGAGTTGCCAATGATATTCGTCTTTGAGAAAGGGAAAAGTTTTTGAGATAGTTCCTTGTTGTATCCATCTGCTATCCTGAAATTATTTCCCAATTATTTTTATAAGGGATGCATGGCCAAACTTACTCCACAGAAAATCAAGTGGCTCATTTAACATAAGGAACGAGGCGACCTCAGCACTGTTCGGCTTGCCTTGATTCAAAAGGTTACACCAAGAAGGGTCAATCAACTCTGGGAGCACTATCAGCTAATAGGTAATTTACCAGCATTAAAATCACTTGGAAGACCACGTGAACTAATCTCGTCAAAGCAGGTTAATACAGTGCTTTCAGCTCATGAGAAGTATAAAGTCAGTGCATGTATGCTGGAACAGACACCCAAGTTGGAATCTGGGATAAAAATGTCTCATAACAAGATACACAGGGTTTTGAGAGAGCATGAGCTGGCTAAAAGGGACACTAAAAAAGCCAGACGGAGGAAATGGGTATGTTATGAACGGAAGCATAGCATGTCTCTCTGGCATACTGACTGGAAGTATCTGATATACTCCCACGCTAAAGTTCGTGGGGGTTCTAAGGTCTCCGTCGTTCTCGGAGTTGCCTCTTTGGGGGTATCAGTGCTCCCGTTCGATACATCTCTGTCTGCACCGAATTGATA